>DULL01000011.1 GCA_012840395.1 Clostridiaceae bacterium
AACTCGCTTACGCTCGCCCTTGACATCCTCAGACATAGTAAATAAATGTAAAATATAGAAATTTAAAGAAAGGAGAATCTAACTTAGAAAAGCTGAAAAATTGTCTTGACAATGGGGGGCATTATAACTGAAAAGCAGGTTAAATTACCTTCAGGTAAAAGTGTGGTTGCAAAAAAATTCAGAGTGGTAATTAAAGGTTATATTTCTCTTTATTTTATAGATGAAAATTGTATGTCAGAACCAATTCCATTTACGACACATAAAATTTTTTATCTCTATGCGCCAAAAGGAACTAATTTATCATTTAGGTTATATGATTTTAAATATTGTATTGATGAAATTTGTACTAATAATAATTCACCTAATATAGAAATTAAAGTATCACTTGGCACTGTTGTCCGCTCAGAAGCCCATGTAGACTTAGTTGTTCCGGCTGTTGAGGAACCAACAGAAAACGTTTGCAATTATAAAATAAAAAAGGCATGTATAAACGTTACAAGAGTTTTTGATAAATGTTTTTTTACAAATGAAATAAATATACCATATCAAGAAGAAATCATTAAAGCTGAAGTATATCTATACAATACTTTATTTTATGAAAATAAAATTGAATATACCGATGATGATGAATTAATTGAATATGGCAACATGGGTATCCTTGACCCTCAAGAGGTATCTTACTTTACTCTATTTATAAATGGAGTTATACAACCAAGTACAAATTATGAAATTAAAAAGGGATCGCTTAAATTAAAAACTGAAGATGTACCGCAAAATAATTCTCCTATAACAGTCAGTTTTGTTACTTTCAAGGATAATAACGGTGTAATCTTGCCTGCTGAAACATACTACTATAATACCATTTCAAAATATATGAGGAGAGAGTACACTGACGAAGATGAATTAGAACTTTATGGAAACAAAGGTATTTTAGATCCTGATGAGGTGTCCTTTATCAACCTATATATCAATGGTGTATTGCAACCAAAAGTTAACTATTCAGTTAAAAAAGGCCTCCTAACCCTGCTAACTTCAGATACACCCCATGAAGGAGTCCCAATTACCTTGGAGTTCATAACAATAAGAAAGGTTAATGGGCAAATTCTTAAAGCAAAAACATATACTTATAATGCACTGGCCCATGAAAAAAATATTTACACCAACAATGATGAACTTAAAATTTACGGAAATAAAGGTATTCTTAATCCTAAAAATGTTTCATTTTATAATCTCTATATAAATGCTGTTATCCAACCTTTTGTTAACTATTCAGTACAAGAAGGCTTACTTACATTAAATACCATAGATCTACCATTAAAAGATTCACCTGTTTCATTGCAGTTTATACTTATAGGAAACGGATGTATATAGGAAATGATTATGGCCTGATATCCAAAAATTCTCCATAATATGGCTTAAAACCGCTACTTGTCTTCATCTTGACATAGAATGATTTAGTGGTATAATATCATTGGACATTACGATTACTTTAGAAGCCCTTTTCCAAGAGGGTTATTTTTATCTCAAAAAAGATAAATGTATAATGAAAGGCACAGTAATACATGGCCAAAGAAGAAATTAAGATAGTAGCACAAAACAAAAAAGCTCAACATGATTATTTTATTGAGCAAACACTTGAGGCTGGTATAGTTTTATCAGGAACTGAAGTAAAATCTATTAGAGCTGGAAAGGTCAATTTAAAAGATTGCTATGCCTCTATTGATAACGGTGAGGTATATATAATTGGTATGCATATTAGTCCTTATGAAAAGGGAAATATATTTAACAAAGACCCATTAAGGGATAGAAAACTTCTGCTCCATAAATATGAGATAAATAAATTGATAGGATATACTCAGCAAAAGGGCATGGCTTTGGTCCCGTTAAAAGTATATTTTAAAAGGGGTAAAGTCAAGGTTGAACTTGCGGTAGCAAGAGGTAAAAAACTTTATGATAAAAGAGAAGATATAGCAAGAAGAGATGCAGAAAGAGAAATTGACCGCCGGCTTAAAGAAAACATGAGGTAAATATAATTAACATAATAAAAATGTCATTGATAAAATTCGTAAATGAACTTTGAAAAGCAAATAAGAGGATTATTCCTCATTTATATATGGGGGCGTACTGGTTTCGACGGGATTGTTGAGACTTGAGTAGCGGGTGGTGGATTCTCGTTGGCCACCTTAAAAACGAGAGTATAAAAATAAACGCTAAGAACGAAGATTACGTTTTAGCTGCTGCTTAATAGAATAAGCAGCCCGTCAGTCCCAGGTTGCTGCACCTGGGGTCACTGGCGTCATCAAGCCAGCCCTTCGGCGCGGGAAGGTTAAACGCCGGAACTGCTGCAGTGGTAGCCTTGAGCTGCAGTGGATTTAAAGGATACCAAAATGTAAAGCCTGCCCATGGACTTTACATGGAGGGAAAGGGTCTTTGACCAGAATTCATGGGCTGCACCCGGAGAAGCTCTTGTGGATATGATTTCGGACAGGGGTTCGACTCCCCTCGCCTCCACCACAATTTGTCTGAAAACCCTGTTTTATCAGGGTTTCGGCGTTTTAGAAGATATGACTGCGCATAACATGTAATATGCTCCATGATACCACTTTACTGTACCAAATGGGTGCTCCCACAAGCACATTCGTTCCTTTATCTTGTTGTGTATCTTCTTTTATTCTGAGGACAACTTTCTTCTTTTTATAATCTTTTCTGTCAAGTATATCTTCACGGCTTTCATAGCCCTTGTCTGCCACTACCTCTTAATTAACCACTCATTATTGTTTCATTAATTATTATTTGTTGCAGTATACAAAATTTCCTTGACTTTTCCAAATGACCATGATAGTATGTAGAAAATATTACATAAATATTTTTTTATGAAGAATTTTTTTCACAATCAATCAGGCTTACTACTGTGATTCATATAAGGCATATCATATAATAAACAATGGGAGTTCTTTAAAATGTATGGTAGTTTTTTTCAGAGAATAAAGGAAAAATCATCGGAACTTAAAGGAAAACAGTTTATTTTAGCTGAATATCTTATGGCAAATTATAAAAGAGCCGCCTTCATGAACTCATCCTGTTTAGCAAAGAATGCTAAAGTCAGTGAAGCAACGGTTAACCGTTTTGCAAACACACTGGGGTATACCGGTTTTACACAGATGATTAATGAACTGAGAACCAGTGTACAAAGCGAATTGACGACTCTGGACAGGGTTCAGGAAAAAATAGGGGCAAAATCCCAGAACATTCTGGAAAAAATCATTCAAGAAGAACATAAAAAATTGCTTGATCTTCCGAATTATATAAAGCAAGAGGAAATAGATAAATTTATACAGGATATATACACTGCAAAGAAAATCTTCGTTCTGGGATTTCAAATCTCCTGCAGTCTGGCATGGTATTTTGGATATATGTTGGGTAAAGTTACAGGTAAAGTTCAAGTGATTTCCCAATTAACTGCTGATACACACTCCTTGATAAATATTACAGACAATGAAACCCTTATTATTGCCTTTGCATATCCAAGGTATCCCAATGCACTATTGAATTTGTGCGAATCGTTCGCCCGCAGAGGCGCTGTGATTGTTTCCGTGACAGACAGCTTGCTTTCTCCTGTTATAAAATATTCCAAACAAACCTTCCAGATACCTGTCAACTGTATTTCAACAGTCGATCAATTGGGGCCGGTATTGGTTTTTATCCAGGCTGTGGTTCTGGAATACAATTCTAAATTTGAAGAAAATGCCAAGGATAATCTTGCTTCTTTTGAAGAATATACAGAAACACATAAAATCTTTTACAAAATTTAGAAATGGGAAGTGAAATATTATGAATGTATCCATGTCAGAAAAAATCCACAGCAAGGCGGTTGTTATTGACTCTTTGGCGTTTCCTTATATTCTGGAGGATCAGTATTTTGCAAATGTAAAAAAGGGCGGTGTTGATGCGGCGGTTATTACTGCGGCGATCTCCAATGGTTTTAAGGATACGGTGTTGCAAATCAGCAAAATATTGAAGCGTATCGCTGAAAGGAAGGATTTTTTCTGCCTTGCCACTTCAGCAGAAGAAATCCTTGAAGCAAAAATCAGGAATAAATTTGCCGTGATTTTAGGCTTTCAGGATATTGCTCCTTTAGAAGGGGACCTAACGTTGATAGATACATACCGGAGTCTGGGAGTCAGAATTATGCAGCTAACATATACTGGTGGAAACATGGCTGGAGATGGCTGCGGAGAGAGAACTGACTGTGGCTTGCGTTACTTTGGGCTGGAAGCAATAGAAGAAATGAACAGGCTGGGAATTGTAGTTGATTTATCTCACACAGGAGATGCCACAACTGAAGAAGCCATCAGGTACTCTAAATCACCGGTAATGTTCACTCACAGCAACTGCAGGGCATTATGCGACAATAAAAGGAATAAGACTGATGAACAGATAAAAGCATTAGCCAGTAAGGGCGGGTATATGGGTTTAACACCTCATCCTGCCCTTGTTTGTAAAGGCAGAAGCCCTGATCTTGACGCTTTCCTGGATCATGTGGACCATATCGTTAAATTGGTAGGCGTTGACCATGTCGGAATAGGGCTCGATTATGTTGAGGGGTTGAAAGAGGAAGGAAAGACGCCCGAGTCCGTTAGGCTATGGAGAACAAGGCGCCCCGATATTTTCGGAACGGTTGATGATTTCTTCAACGTGAGCTTCACGAAAGACATAGATTGCATTGAAAAGCTTCCAAACTTTACAAGAGGCCTTCTGACACGCGGTTATTCAGAAACTGATATTGAAAAGATTCTGGGAGGCAACTTCCTGCGTGTGTTTAAAGATATTACAGGACAATAGGAATAAATACGAGTAAATTGGGGGGTGCAGGATATGAATATGGAACTTTTAAAATTTATTGCAGAGCCTGTGAGAAAAAATGTTAGGAAAGGAGACAAGGTTTTAATCCTTTCTGATTTTAAAACCGAAAAAGAGATACAGGATGCTCTGGTTGCAGCTGTCATTTTTCAGGAAGCCGTCCCCGTTCTCATGATCATACCTCCTGTAAAGGTTTTTGGGAATGAACCTCCGGAAATGGTTGCAAAAGCTGCAAAAGAGAGTGATCTGGTCATTATTGCCTGTTCAACCGCAATGGGTCATACCAATGCGATCCGTGGGAACAGATATCTGACCATGAGCGGCGTCACAGTAAAATCACTGACCACGGGTGCCGCTACGGCCGATTATAATGAAGTATACCGGTTAACCCGGGAAATAGCGGATATTGTTACCACTGGCAGTATTGTGCATGTAACCACAGAGAAAGGAACCGATATTACACTTTCCGTTGAGGGAAGAAAAGCCACTCCTTTGGCTTCTGTTGTTGATGAAGACGGCCAGGGCAAGGCAGCATTCCCTGATGGAGAAGTAGCCATTGCTCCGGTGGAAGGTACTGCAAACGGAGTTATTGTAGTGGACGGTTCCATCCACCACTTCGGACTAGTCAAGGAAGATGTACGTTTGATTGTCAAAGAAGGCAGAGTGGTTCAAATAGATGGAGGTAAAACGGCAAAAGATTTTTATCAGTTTGTTAAGGAAAACGGTGATGAAAATTCATTTAATATTGCTGAATTTGCCTTAGGAACCAATTATGCGGCAAGTATTACAGCCAATACCCAGGATGCTAAAAAGACAATCGGCACGGTTCATTTTGCCTTGGGTGACAATATAACACTGGGTGGTCATACCTACAGCAAAATCCATATGGATATGGTTGTTAGCAATTGCACTGTCAGCATAGATGGCAAATTAATACTGAAAGATAACCGGTTCATTCATAAAAGTCCTTAATGACCGGTTCATACATACATGAGATGTATCGACGAAGCTTAAGTTATGCTCACTACCTGAATACCAAACCGGTACCCAATGCCTGTTGAGTCGGGAGATATCTTGCCGCTTTGTTATTACAAATTATGTAAAGGAGATGGTATTATGCCCCCATCAGTAAAATGCATAACAACAGAGGAAGGATTTTATTTTCATGGCTTTTATAATATCCAGCCGTGGGACTTAACCGGAAGGTTTTTTCTGTGCCATAAGACAGATTTCTATCACCGGATGCCTTATCCGGAAGATGAAGCCGTTCTGGGAATGATTGATCTGGAAGCTGAAAAGTTTATTCCCCTTGCACGAACCCATGCCTGGAATTTTCAATTAGACTGCATGGTTCATTGGCTGGGCGATCATTCCGAAAGGGAAATAATATACAACGTAAGAAAAAAAGATCATTTTGCTTCAGTAGTACTGGATATTTTTTCAGGACAGTCCCGTGAAATGCCACAGGCAATTTTTACTGTCAGCCACGATGGCAAATGGGCTTTGGGGCATGATTTTGCGCGGGTATATTCATACCGCCCGGGATATGGCTATCCGGGAGTACCATACCCCAATGGAGTAGGAATACCTCATGATGAAGGCATCATGAAGCTGGATATCTCTGAAGGAAAAAGCAAATTGCTCATATCTTTCAAAGAAATCGCAGAAAAGTTCTGGATTTCTGAAATGAAAGACATGTTTGTCATTATAAGCAGATGCCTCTTCAATGCCGATGATTCCCGGTTTGCCTTTTCATTCCGTTTTTATCATCCTGAGCAGGAAAAATGGTATACAACATTGGTTACCGCAAATCCCGATGGCTCCGATATGTTTCAGGTTGCAGACTTTAAAGCAGATCCGGCTCATTTTGACTGGTACGGTAAAGACCATCTACTTGTCTGGAGCGATATGGAAGGCACCGGAAAGAAGTGCTTTTATTTGATAAAAGATAAAAGCGGCGAATACATGCCTGTAGGTAAAGATCAATTCACAGAAGATGGACACTGCTGCTTTTCACCCGACCGGAGATTCTTTGTTTCTGATACTTTTCCAGATTCAAATGCAGAACAGCAACTGATCCTTTTTGAGCTTTCATCTGGAAAGAAAATAGAATTGGGAAGTTTTAAAACTTTCTCCCAATGGGCAGGAGACATCCGGTGCGATCTTCATCCCTGCTGGAACAGGTCAGGGGATAAAATCAGCTTTGACTCTATCCATGAGGGAAGAAGAGCTGTATATGTACTGGATATTAAAGAATATATATTATGACTAAGGAGGAATGATTATGGGAAAAACTCTGAATATAGGCTGGTCAACTAAAAGTATAACCCCTTACGGGAGAAAGGTATCACTTTCAGGCCAATTTTATGAAAGGATAGCATCGGAAGTAGATTATGAAATCACGGCCACAGCGCTCGCCATGGATAACGGTGATGCAACCGTTACCTGGGTCAGCTGCGATTTATGTAATATGTTCGAAATAATGAGTGAAGATGTCCGGGAGCTTGTTAAAAGAAAGGCTCCTGAATTGAAAACCGGTCATATAGTATGCTCCGTTACCCACACACATTGTTCGCCCTATATAAAATCAGCTCCTAAAGCAGGTATAAAGTCAAATTACAAACCGCCTGAAGGTGTCATGGGTATTGAAGAATACCATGATTTTGTCGCTAATGTCATTTCAGATGCTGTCATAGAAGCAAACCAAAACAAAATTTCCGGCTGTTATATCCAGACCGCTGTTTCCCCTGTCCAGACCGGATGCTGCAGGCGCGGGATTATCAATACAGGAGAGGCTGTCATGTATATTGATACCTCAAGACCTGATTTTGTAAGGATGGAAGGTCCCGATAGCGGTCCTATTAGCCTTATGTTCATCAGAGATGAAAAGGACTCTCTAAAGGGTGTTATAGCATGCATACCTTGTACTGCCCAGATTCTGGAACACCAATACTGTATAAGCAGTGACTATATTGGCCGGGTCAGGGCTTTATTGAAAAACAAGTACGGTGATAAATTCCTTTTCATGCCACTAATCAGTTCCACCGGCAATCTTTCGCCAAGGAATCTTTTAACCAAGGATTACGGATATGGTAACATGTATGATAAAGATGGAGCGGACCATATGGGTAAAAGGATATTCAACGCAATCATCATGGAGGTTGATAACCCTGTGGAAACCTACAAGGACTTTTCCACTTTCGGTGTTGCAGTAAAGAAGCTCAAGCTTCCGGGATGGCTTCCCACTGCTGCTGAATACCAGTGGGCGGTTGCATTAAAGGATACCGACCGCATCAAGTATGATATTAAGGATTATGTTCAAAAAGGAATCGAACCCTATTTCCGCACCCCTCTTGCCCTGGCAAAGAGAGTTGAGGCTGTCATCGCAAGATTTGAGAATAAAGCTGCCTATGAAACTGTAAATACTGAAATAACTGCGTTACGTATTGGAAATACAGGTTGGGTATCCAACCCATTTGAATTATACCAGGAATATGCCGGTAGAATGTTGAGAAGATGCAAGGCCAGAAATTTATGGAGCATCCAGAAGACTTACGACCATCTGGGATACCTCCCTACAATGCAGGCTGTCTGGGCAGGAGGCTATAGTGGATACATATGCAATGGGATGGTTGATCCTGCACAAGGAGGAGAGCTTCTGGTAAAGGAAAGTGTGGATCTTGTTGATTCCCTGTTTTAATTCCTATAAAAATTTTAACCAGGCATCAAGAAGTCTCTCGCTTCTATAAGCGAGAACTGAATTGATGTAAATTGTAATAATAACCTTTTTCAGCGGGGGATTGCAAGACCCCCACTGAATCCCTGAACGAAGCGAGTTTGCTGAAAAATGCCGGATAGAGGTATGGAAACTCAATTTAGGAAAGGACATTCTAGTAGAATGATTATCCTAAGGGAAGGATTGTAGGCTTAATGAAAAATGACAATGGCGGAATAGATATGGTAATGCCCTCTGCACTTAAAGGTGGAACATATTATGAAATTGCACGGTATATTGCAAAGATTTTAGAATCAGACCTGGGTTTAAAGTTAAAAGTAACAAATACATCAGGCTCCAATCCCAACATTGTTGCGGTATCCCAAAAAGAAGCTTTATTATCCTTCTGTGCTTCCGCTCCCCTATTTGATCGGGCTATCTCCTGATGAAATGCTAAGGATACGAAACTCAATCCCATTTTTCACGGAATGTTGTATTCCTGAAAACTTTTATATGCACCAAAAAACTGCAATACCGACTTTGGGCATCGGTAATTTTGCAATCTGCCACCGTGAGCTTGCTGATAACATGGCATATGATATTGTAAAAACAGTCTTTGATCATATTAAAACACAGCAACTGAAATAATTCCGGCATTTAATGAATTTGATCAGAAAAATGTTCTGATGAGCCCTGTACCGCTTCATGAAGGTGCAATACGGTATTATATGGAGAAAGGGATTCTCCCTTAGGTATATGAGTAACATGCCTGGTCTTATCTGGAATTATTATGGATTTTAAAGGAGTGTAGGATAGAAAAGGCCAGATGAGAGCAAAAGACATATTATCTGTGACTTATTATTAAATTATGGAGGATTGCATAATGAGAAGAGAAACAGACGCATTGGGTGACCTTTTACTTACTGAAAATGCTTATTACGGGATACAGACAGAAAGGGCCAGAAAAAACTTTGATATATCCGGTCAGACATATGAACGATTTCCAGATTTTATCTGGTGTATTGCAGCCATCAAAAAGGCAGCGGCTTTGGCAAATGCAAGGACCGGTGCACTGGATAAAGAAATTGCGGATGCGATAGGCCAAGCGGCGGACGAGATAATGTCCGGCAAGATGAAAGATCAATTCCCTATTGATATTTTTCAGGGCGGTGGAGGCACTTCAATAAACATGAATGTGAATGAAGTGATTGCGAACAGGGCTAATGAATTGTTGATGGGAGAGAAGGGATATAGCCGGGTACATCCCAATACGCATGTGAATATGTGCCAGTCTACCAATGATGTAATCCCTTCAGCTATTAAAATGACCTGCCATATCTATCTAAAGAAACTGATTAAAAGCATTGATGTCCTTGAACAAGCCCTTAGAATTAAAACCGATGAATTCAAGGATGTTGTCAAGCTTGGAAGAACCTGTCTTCAAGATGCTGTTCCCATTACGCTCGGGCAGGAGTTCAGCGGATATCTTGGCTTTATAATGAGACAAAAACAAACTCTTGAAAATCTCATGGATACCTGTCTTGACATTCCTCTTGGAGCTACTGCCATAGGTACTGGAATCGGCACCGTACCAGGTTATGTAGAAAATGTATACATGTTTTTATCCGATATAACCGGAATTCCGGTAAGGAAGGAAAAAAATTACTTTGATGCCCTTCAAAATGGCGACTTCTATATATATGTTTCCACAGGATTAAAAGCACTTGCTACAGGGCTTTCAAAAATGGCAACGGATTTCAGGCTGTTGTCATCCGGTCCCAGGGCAGGTATAAATGAAATCAACTTGCCTGCCGTACAACCAGGCTCATCGATAATGCCCGGGAAAGTCAATCCTGTTATGCCCGAATTGGTGAACCAGGTTTGCTATCAGGTTTGCGGAAATGATCTTGCAGTCACTATGGCGGTAGAGGGCGGAGAGCTTGACCTGAATGTATGGGAACCTGTAATTGCAAAATGCCTCTTTGAATCTTTTATGCTGCTTGCCAATAGTATCTTGCTGTTTTCCGAAAAGTGCGTAATGGGAATCACTGCAAACAAAGAAAGGTGCAGAACATATGCTGTTTCATCTCTTGCGCTTTCGACTGTTATAGCCGCACGGGCAGGCTATAAAACGGGAAGTCGTGTAGCGGAATACGCTTCTGAAAGGAATCTGAGCATAAAAGAAGCAGCAGTGGAAATGAATATCCTTGCAGCGGAGGAAGCAGAAAAACTCTTTGACCCGATGTTGCTCACCGATAGTGAGAAGAGCGGAAAAGAAATACCAAAAGATATTCACGGCATCCCTGAAAGAAGTGGTAATTCTTAGCCACTTCTTCGGGAAAAGGCTTAAGTACACTTACCTCATCTGTGTCGCACCTCCCTTTTTGCTGATCCATAGCTTCAAAACGGGCATTATATGTTTTTATTTCTATAACTATTCTTTACAAAGAAAAGTGATACCGCAGATTTATTAATAATATTTCTAATAAAAATACCGCTGATTCTCTATATCAAATTTGCTTTTTGCAACAACCTCCTTACAATCACAACTGTTTCTGCTTTGGTTAAGTTATCTATTAATGCATGTAAATTGGTAACCGGCATTCCATCGGCATCATCACCGGCTATGACCATAGCTCATCCATGAGCTCTTGTATTCTTTCCTTTCTTTTTGTTGTTTCGCCAAAATCAATTTCTATCTTTATTACATCGCCTTCTTTTGCGTTCATGGGTACCAGTTGTTTTGGCATGTTTACTGTTGTCTTGTCCGGAAGTTCAACTATAACGTAATCGCCTTCAAATCTATCAATTGTTACTTTCATTATTATCCTCCTTTATTTGGGTGGATTACACCTGCTGCAAGGTGTAT
The DNA here is from genome assembly GCA_012840395.1 of Clostridiaceae bacterium. NCBI lineage: Bacteria > Bacillati > Bacillota > Clostridia > Eubacteriales > Clostridiaceae > Clostridiaceae bacterium. The sequence continues at coordinate 11,445 of DULL01000011.1, forward strand.
ATCCTTTCGCTTTTGCTTCTGAAAGTTTTATTGGAATACGACTTTCGCTTAGATACTGGCATTCTGCAGAATGGTACTTTTCTCCTGATTTTGTGATGTAAACCGTAACATCTTTCTTTTCATTGTCTTTTTGTTCTTTTATTTCTTCATCTTCTTTTTGTACTTTTATTATCTCGTTTGTGGTCTGCTTCTCAGATTCTGCGGGTGGTGCTTGTGGTTTGTTCGGTGAAGCCATTTTATCAAATGTTATTTTCTTGCCATCTGTAACAGCAATAATAGTACCTGACTCATCAGTTCTATATATCTGCACACCAAAAGTGCTTAACCTGTTTATAATTATACTGTCGGGATGTCCATACTGATTGTCTTTTCCAACACTAATTACAGCATATTTAGGTGATACAGCTTTTAAAAAAGCAGGTGATGTTGAACTTGTGCTGCCATGATGTCCTACTTTAAGTACGTCAGCCTTTAGATTATACCCTTTTGAAATCATTTCTTTTTCTGATACAGTTTCAGCATCTCCGGTGAACAAAAATGAGGTTTCGCCATAGGTTAGCTTTATCACGGCAGAATAATTATTAATATCTTCATAATTATCACTATTAGGAGCAATTATTTCTACCCTGACATCTTCGCCTAAGTCAAATGTAACACCGGCTTTAGCAGTAGTGACTTTGAGACCTTTGTTTTTTATAGATAATAAAACATCTTCAAAAGTTTTTGTGGTTGTGCTTATTCTAGGCATATAAACTGAACTAATATCGAAGGAATCAATTATAGAATCCATTGAACCAATATGATCCTCGTGAGGATGAGTGCCTATTAAAACATCAATTTTGCTTATTTTGAGATCTTTTAAGTAAGACAGAATAAAACTGCTATCAGCATTATTACCGGCATCAATGAGCATGGATTTATTTGGTGCTTGAACAAAAATACAGTCAGCCTGACCTACATCTAAAAAATGAACCTTCAGTTCACCTTTTTCAGCAAAGGTTTCTTGACTGTCAATGTTTTGTCTTTCATTAATATTTTCATTAGTATCTTCTTCAATATCTTCATTTGTATATTCTTCAACATCTTCATTAGTGTTTTCTTTAATATTTTCAATAGTTTCTTTATCTATTACATTTTGTTCATTTTTTGTATTGGTACCATTACTTTTACTTTCTTCCTTATTAACAGTATCAGTTTTAGTAGTTATTGCATCGTTTCTGGAGGAACCTGACCTTAAAGAAGTATAATCCGGAAAGCTGCTTATACTTATTATTAAAAGCATTAATGATAATACAAAAGATAAACCGGCTTTTAATAAAGAAACAGATTTTTTCTTATGTTGAATCAGATCAGCAAACGATAGTATGCAGAATGGAACAGCAAGGAAAAACAACCCAATACTCCTATCAGCTATAAATAATAATAGGGTAAATAAATAGTATAGTGTAGCAATTATCATTTTCCATTTAGTATGCGTGCGGAAACCTGGTATATAATGCAAAAATTTCATTTCAGTATCACTCCTGTCTAGTCCAGCTATTTTAAGAGATTCCTTTATCTTGCATTGAAAATTTGTATTTATTTCCTTCGTGGTGAAAATGCTTTATTAATGATGTAATAATATCATTCCAAGAGAATTATCCTATACTTATTCTTAAAGTGATTATGCAAGGCAAAGCTAAAGAAAGAATAACAATTGAAATAAACAAACTAATGACACAGATCCGGAATTTAAAACTGAGGCAAACCCATCAGAATAAAAAGCTTACTTATCTAAACCTCCAGAAAATAGATTTCTCTTTATTAAGATTATAGGGAAAAACGAAATACTTTTCAATAGATAGATATGCTGTTCGTTTTCGAGCTTGAATTTTTCCATATAAAAGCTGGAAAGAAATATTAAGAGATAACATTATAGCAAGACGAACTTAAATTTTTTTCTATTATCATATAACTAATTAACATAAATTACCGATATATAAATAAATAGTAAATTATACTAGTTTAAGTATGATAATACAATTTTATGCTTTAACTAAGCGTCAAGAAGTCTCTCGCTTCTATAAGCGGAAACTGTATAGATGAAAATTATAATAACAACCTTGTTCAGCGGAGGATTGCAAGACTCCTACTGATTCCCCTAGCAAAGTGAGTTTGCTATGTAATCATATGATAAAAGATATGACGTTCTAGATATTGGAGGTTTACATGAAGAAGAGATCTTTATTAAGTTTATTTATATTAATTGTAATTACCTCTGTTATTTCAATATTTTTCTGGAAGTGGCAGTTAAGAAAAACTGATATTTTTTCAGATGGATATTTAGATGGAAAAGAAGAAACTAAAATCAATGAAAATATAATTGATGAAGAAAAGGAATATTTGATATTAGACAGATTTGAAGGCGACTATGCAGTTTGTGAAGATAAAAACGGTGAAATGGTAAATATTGAGAGATCAAAAATTCCAAAAGAAGCAAAGGAAGGATCTATGCTGACTATAGAAGATAATAGAATCCAAATTAACCAAAGGGAAACTGAAAAAAGAAGAAATAGAATAATTGATATGATAAAAGACCTATGGAAATAATTGAAGTAAAATAAAAAGTCAAAAATTCTAGTGCAATGGAAGTCGGCAAGTTTTTTCATATAATAACTCCCTAAAGTTTTCATCGTTCTGTTAAGTTAAATGAAAATTGAAAGCCCCGGACTCCTTGGGGTATAATAGTTTCACCACAAAACTCTATTACTCCAAAAAGGAGGCCGAGGCCTGTGACTATTATACCAAAAATTAAATGT
>DULL01000012.1 GCA_012840395.1 Clostridiaceae bacterium
TGTATTCTTTTTTCCTTTGCTTTCATCATGGATATTACTGTTGAAATTGCGATATTGCTTATCGTAACTGGCATCATTCGCACCTTATCAGGTGGAGCACATTGTTCAGCATACTATAGGTGTTTAGTAACAAGTGTTTTCATATTTACAGTATTGGGATATTCCATCAAAGTAAATTACTCATTCATCCGGCAGTTACATCCTGTTATTTTACTTGGCATTCTCGTATTAACATTTGGTTTATATTGGATCTATCCTCCACAGGCTCCTTCCAATAAACCTTTTAAAGACAATAAAATAGAATTAGCCTTCCGATGGTACACATTACTAACAGTTGTGATTTTATCTATAACTGCTATTGCCTTGGGGTTTAATAGCTTGCCTGCCTGGATTATATCAATTGCACTACTTTGGCAAGCCTTTACATTAACACCTGTGGGCCATAGATTTATTGGCTTATGTGATATTCTGCTTACTTTTAAAAGAAGGGAGGCGAATTAGAATGTTAAAATTTATTAGTAAATTTCTATTTCAAGGATTGGCAGCAGTGTTCGCTGTAGTAGCCATGACGAATATTGGAACAACGAGCATGTTTCTAATGTACCAACCGGAACCACCAAAGAGCTTGAAAAAGTAGAAAAACTTTTTTGACTCAAAGGCAACCGGCTATGGTAGTAACATATGAAATATAACAGTACTAAATTGAAAAGAAATTGAAGCCTTTATGGGATAAATTAAATAATGAGCGTTAATAGCAAACTTGTCGAAAGGCAAGGACGCAAAGCCAAAGGGTCTAAGGTGATTAGTAACACTATGATAGCCTGGTTGCCGCATTTACTGTGTGTACTAAACCTGCCCACTTTTCGTCTGGCAGGTTTTTTCCTTTTATTTTATTTGATACGTATTGATTTTTTAGATTTGATATCGTGTATTTGAATGTAGATAAGTGGGGCGGTGCAAAGGATGTCGAGCTACCAATGTCTTCAAAATTGCAGTTACGGATAACAAAAAAGGGTATCAGGCATCATTTAGTTTCTAATAAAGCTTTAACTGTTGCTGACAGAACCTTGAGATCGCGCTTATCACACTGGTAAAGCAAGCGAGTAATTTGATTTATTTCATTATTGGTATGTTTACCTTCAGGATAGAAAATTGCGTCAGCTGATATGCCTAATTCGCGGATGAGACGAAAAAGAACACTATAGCTTGGCTTTTTATTCTCGTTTTCTATGGACATCAAATATCGGGGTGATATGTTTATTCTTTCTGCTAATTGTTCACGGGTAAGGTTTTTGCTTTTTCTTGCAGCTTTTAGAATTTCACCTAAACTATCTAAATTGTTGTGCATCATTGGTTCACCTCCGATAACAGTTTACAGTTCCTGTTTAGGAGGTTAAACGATACATGAGAGCTATAAAAATAAGAACTAATAGAGCGTATAATCATTAAATTCCATATTAGATATGGTTTACATTAAGTTATTAAGATAGGCGATACCCGCCAAATAAAAAAAAGCGTGAGTTTGGCGGGGTTTTCGCATGTCTAAAGAATTCCCCTTCAGGCTTACGGGTTTGGAGGGTTTTTAATGTTTATCCAGTATAATACGAGGGGTCATCATCCGCTAATAGATAGCGGTCGGGCTTGATGAAGCTGACATCATTTTTTGTCTCACAACTAATCTCCAACTGTTAAAAAAAGCTCATTTTTATCACAGGGCAAATGTGGGCATCAAGTAGAACTAACAGAGCGTAATATTAGGAAACACAATAGCGCAGTTTTAGAAAAAGCTTATTTGGATTATATCCAAGTAGGCTTTTTTTGTCGAAAAAAGGAGAATTGTATCGGGTGCCGTTCTCCTCCGCCTCTGTTTTGGTTTTTAACTCAAAAAAATCAAAACGGAGGTTCATATATGAAAAAGATCAATTTAAGGGATTTATACCCGTTTTATAAATCTGACTTTTTTATTGAAATTGCAGATGAAGTTGTAGAACTGATCAAACA
>DULL01000013.1 GCA_012840395.1 Clostridiaceae bacterium
ATCCAATGATGCATTTTGTATTGTTTTATCTTTCTCGGAAAGATTGGCTATATCACTACACATAGGCAATTCCCCAAGAAGTTTTAAGTCTAATTTGCTTAAAAACTCTTCTGTGTTTTCACTACCAAATATTCTGATTTTTTTGTTGCAATCAGGGCATATAATATAACTCATATTTTCTACTACACCAATAACCTTAATGTTCATTGTTTTAACCATATTCACTGCTTTTGCGACTATCATAGACACTAAATCCTGGGGTACAGACACCATTACAATTCCATTGATGGGAATGGACTGCATCACCGTCAGCGCAACATCTCCCGTTCCTGGAGGCATATCAATGACCAAATAGTCAAGGTCTCCCCAGAAAACATCCGTCCAGAATTGCTTTACTGTCCCTGCAATTAAAGGCCCTCGCCATATAACAGGCTGCTCCTCCTCTTCCATCAATAAGTTCAGCGACATTACCTTTATTCCATTTTCAGTTGCCACTGGTAAAATTCCCAGTTCATTTGACTGGACTTTCTTGTCTTTTACTTTAAGAAGCCTTGGAATACTCGGTCCAGTAATATCCGCATCCAGGATGCCTACGCTATACCCTTTTTTATTTAACTCTTCCGCAATAAGGGCAGATACCGTTGATTTCCCAACGCCCCCCTTTCCACTCATTACACCGATTATTTTCTTTACAAAGTTATAAGGATTGTTTTCTATCATGCATCCCTCTTTTGTTTTACAATCCTCTTTTGTAGGACAATTTTCACAGTTAGACACTTTAAACACTCCTTTTGTTTTTGTCATATGCCAATTACATTATACATCCATATTATGTTATTGTCAAATGCCATTTATTCATGAAAGTATTTATATGGATAATGTAAAATAGAAAACCTTACAGCAAATGAGGTATATATCCACATTTACTGTAAGGTTTATAAACAAATTGCTTTACCTTATATATATTCCTAAATTACATTTTAAATATTCATACATCTTTTTGGCCCATAGAGTCAAAAAATCTCTTGAGATTTTCAGGAATCTCATATTCCTTTTCTTTACTTTGTTTACCATTCCCTGACAATTCGTTGTTACTGTATATTTCTCTAAGTATTGCATCAATTATCATTGCTTTTGGAGGGACATTGTATTCTTTACCTTTGTACACCCATACCCGACAGGCCACTTCATCTCCACATAAATCACCACACGATTCACAAAGAGATTCTTTTATTTCCAGTTGTATATCCTTTCCATTAATACGGATAGTAGGTGAACTCTCAAACCGGTACTGTATGGCCTTTTCCTTACTATCAATATGAATTTTATTTACAACAACTTCGGCGCCTGTTAATTCAAGCACTTTAGCATCATCCGCAATTGCTTCTTCAAGACTGTCCTCCGTACCCTGGCATCTCGTACATATGCTTAAATCCAAATACATAAAATCAATCACAATTTTCCTCTTTTCAGTACTATGAATTTCATCTTCACACCCGCAAATTGTACTACAGCAGGTGTTATTCCTTTGAGTTTCACAACATCCCATAATAAAACCTCCATCATAAAATTTAACTTCACTTTTATAGACGGAGGTTTTTTAAAAAGGACGCAAAATACATATATGTTTCAGCAATATTTACAACTATTTTCTTTATGCTGATATTCAACAATATTCCCATACACATCGAATTGAAACTTACAGCACTCAAAAAACTTCTCTTTTAACAGATTTCTCCCACGCTGAACTCTCGATTTAGCCCCTGATATTGACATACCAAGTTTTTGAGCCAGTTCTTTTTGTGTCAAACCACCTAATTCTGTTAGCATGATAGCCTGCTTATATTTATCTGGAAGGCTGTCAATCATATTTTTCAGGCATAAAACCAATCCATTTATTATTTCTTCTTCATCATTATCGGTTTTTATCTCATCAGCCAAATCCGAAAATTCAGCAGTATCTCTTTTTTTTCTGTAATAATCGACAATCAAATTTCTTGTTATTCGGTACACCCATGCATATATTCTGTCATTATCCTTTACCTGGTTTATATTAGAATATATTTTTAAAAATACATCCTGAAGGATATCTTCCGCATCTTGCTCATTTGCCACCTTTTTGCTGATAAAGATTCTTAAGTTGGAACTTAACTCTTTCCATAAATCAATAATATCATCCTTAATGGTTCAATACCCCCTTTAAGACGCAGTTTAAGGTTGATATACCTTACAAGTAAGACTTTCGTTAATGTTAAACAATGTGATTTACAAATACTTTTTAATATCTTCTACTGACGGAACCCTCCCCATCACTTTTACCTGTTCGTCCACTACAAGCGCAGGTGTTTTCATAACACCATAGGCCATAATGTCCTTGAAATCCTGCACTTTTTCAATAGTGGCTTCAATTCCCAGTTCTTTTACAGCCTCTCTGACATTAGCCTCTAATTTTTTACAATTGGCACATCCTGAACCTAAAACTTTAATTACCATAGTAAAATCCTCCTTCATCAATTGATATTTTTATTCCATTATTATTGCCATACCACAACATTCTATAGCGCAGGTTCCACACCCTGTACATTTTGCATGGTCAATTTCAATTCTGCCACCTAAAGGCTCATCATCATCCTCGACATAACTCACTGCATGATTAGGACATGCAATTATCGCTTTGCAGATATTTGCATGTGCAGGACATTTCTCCTTTAAAATAACTGGCATTACACCTTCCGCCTCCCCCGAAATTTAGCAACTGCAGCATCCGCAACTGCAATTCCCCTTTTCACCTGTGTCGCCAACGTACTCTATTGCACCTGAAGGACATAGGTTTTGACATCCTCTGCATCCCTCAACACAGCCTTCAGGATATACTACCACAGGCCTTTCACCTTCTTTCTTATAAACCCCGTGTGAGCACTTGTTAAAACATGCCCCGCACTCAATACAATTTTCATAGTTAATTACTGGATACCAGTTCTTTGACATTTAACTCAACTCCTTTACGCATATCATATATCACATGTTTTCAGCCTTTTTGTATATTTCCTTTATCTCTTCTTTTTGCATTAAGTGAGATAAGATGTAAGCAATAATAATTATTCCAGGAATATCAACCAACAGTCTTGTTACAGCAAATTTAGCACCCAATGCTGACATTTCAAATAAAAACATAGGTATCTTTGTAGTGGACCATGCTCCAATGAATATCAGTATATTGCTGAATTTTACGCCTTTTTTCATAAAAACTGCTGCCACTGGAAATGCCCCATAAAGTGGGCCTGCTGCTGCAGAGCCTAAAATGATGGCCAGGATTATGCCTTTTATCCCTGAACCTTCTCCCATGTATTTCACCATCGTTTCTCTCGGAACCCATACATCCAGTAATCCTAAAAGAATAAATACAGGAGGGATGACAAGAGCCATTTCCTTAAAACTATACCCTGCAACACCAATGGCTTTTAGCCCAATGCTTCTATTTATTAAAGTAATAATCCCTATAATACCTATAGTAATTAGAAAAAATTTGTATCTTTTTATAAACTTCATATACCACCCGCCACCTTCCCAATTATATATGCTACCAGGAAAGAAAATATAAAGGCTAAAACATTTCTTGCAATGGTTAGTTTTTTACCAAAGTATTTCATCTCTACAGGAGCCGTAACAATCCCTACCATCATAAGTGTAGAAACGAAGGCTCCAATCTGCATATAACCTGCACCATTTTGAAGAAGCATGGCAGC
>DULL01000014.1 GCA_012840395.1 Clostridiaceae bacterium
AGCAAGCGATTCTAAACCACAATAAACTTTACCACAAGCTCCACAACAACTATTACTGCTAATAAATTTATATGATCTGAAACCCTGGATTTTTTCCAGTTTTCAGGGGGGATACGAAAGTAACTGGTGTAAGCCAGTGAAATAAATGGTTTAGGTCAAAATTCATTCAGAATTTTTGACACTACGGACAAACACGGAGGGAGGATCATTATGAAAAGAGTAGAAAGGCTAATGGCCCTGGTTCTGGCAGTTGTTATGACAGCTTTGTTATTTACAGGGTGTGTCCAGCAGACGAAATCAACAACATCATCATCTACTGCAACAGGGGAAACAGCAAAGGAAGACACTAAGGAGGAAGCGAAAAGTGTCCCAACAGAAAAACTGACTTTTAAACTTGGAACTACCAGCAGTGAAGGACAGCCTATAGTTGATGCCTGCTTAAAATTCGCCGAATTAATTAAAGAACGTACTAACGGCCGTATTACAATTGAAGTGTTCCCTGGCAGCGTACTTGGAAATACGGTTTCAATTCGTGATTCGCTTTCGGCGGGCAGTATACACATGGCAAGTCTTGCTTTAGGTTCGCTGGGTGTTTATTCTAAAGCAGCAAACCTCGTAAGTGCCAATTATTTCTGGGAAAGCGAAGAACAGATGGTTGAAGTGATGAATAGCGAAGTGGCTTAGAAATATATTTACGACCTTGTTGAAGAAGAAGGGAACATACATGTAATAAAAGGATATCCACAACCTGCCAGACAATTATTAACAAAGAAGCCCGTTACCAAGCTGGCTGATCTAAAAGGAATGAAAATCCGGATTCCCGCAGGAAACAAACTTTACGAAGACTCATGGGCAGCTTATGGCACATTACCTGTTGCTCTTGCCATGGACGAAGTATATACTGGACTTGAGCAAGGTGTCATAGATGGCTGTGAAATGCCTATCGACACATTATACTATTCTGGATTGCACGAAGCAGCCAAGTATCTTGCGCTAACAAACCACATGATGTATTTGCAGTATATCATGATAAATGCAGATATCTGGAACAATCAGCTGACAGAAGAAGAGCGCACCATATTTAATGAAACCGCGGCTGAAATAGAGGAATACCATAACGAGCTTATGAAAAAAATGATTGATGAAATTGTTGAAGATATGAAATCAAAAGGTGTAACAGTCACAGAAATAAACATGAAGGATTTCATCGATGCTACAATCCCCGTATTGGAAAAGTGGATGGATGATTGGGGAAGAGATGTATACGATGCCTTCAGACCAAATTAAACCGAGCTGTTATTCTGCAGTATTAATCAATTTATTAATTTAGTATCAGAAGATAAGAGTCACTAAAGATAAAGACTATTAAGATAAAAACTACTTGAGGGAAAATCGCTAAAGAAAAAAGTTACTGAAAAGATAAAAATCACTAAAGGTATAATATCAATATTAATACAAGAACACTCTAAATTTAAAATCAGTATGAACAATATATTAAATTCAATAGGATAAGATTAACTTAAATTATTAATTAAGCCCTGAATGACCTTTAAAGCCAAAGACGTAATTATTCGTCTTTGGCTGGGGCTTTTATCATGATTTATTTGTACTTATGTTTATTCTTATATTTCACGTTGATCATGATTAGGTTGGGAGGAGTAGAGTTTGATAAAAATACTAAAGCTTGTTGACAAATATATAATTAAGGTGTTGCAAGCTCTGGTGGTGTTCTTGATAGCAGCAATGGTCCTGCTGATCTGCCTGCAAGTATTGTTCCGTTACTTGTTGAAAATACCTGCCGCTTGGACTGAAGACCTTTCAAGACTTGCTCAGGTATGGTGCGTATTTATAGCTTCTGGACTGGGTGTCCGGTATTTAGAACATCCCAGGGCCGAGATATTGTTAAAATGCCTGAAACCACGATTTGCCGCGTTCCTGGAAGTACTTATGAACTTGTTGATTATATTTATGGGAATTATATTAATCCGTTATGGTATTAAATTTGTAATTGCAACGCGAATGGACTATGAGACAAGTCTGAGATATCCTAAGAACATGTTTTATATCCCCGCGGTAGTGGGAGGTATCATGTATGTATTCTATTCTGCAATGCATATAATTCAAGTTTTTAAGACTAAATCCCCGTTTATTAATGACTCTCCGAAGGAGGTATAGAATTGAGCCTTTTAATTATTGTACTTCTATTTTTGTTTATTGCCCTGGGAGCACCAATTACATTTGCTTTAGGTTTGGCGGCACTGGTATTTTTCATTACAAACGGCATACCTCTTGAAACATTTGCGCAACGCATTGCTGTAGGTGCAGATTCTTTTGCACTGCTGGCAGCACCGTTCTTCATCCTTGCTGGAAATGTTATGAATACAGGCGGCATCACCAGGCGTATATTTCGTTTTGCTAATGCAATTATCGGACATATACCAGGAGGTCTCGGGCATGTGAATGTACTCGGAAGCACAATATTCGCCGGCATGTCGGGGACTGCCATTGCGGATGCCGCAGGATTAGGTGCAATAGAAATTGAAGCAATGAAAGAGCAGGGTTATGACATTGAGTTTTCCACGGCGGTAACAGCTGCTTCTTCCATTATCGGGCCGATTATCCCACCGAGTGCCGTTATGCTTGTATATGGGATTGCAGCAGGCGTTTCGGTGAGCAAATTATTCATGGGGGGACTCCTTCCTGGCATTTTGATTGCTATTTTATTGATGATTATGGTAGCCTACTATACCAAAAAGAATAAATATCCACGCGGGAATGCATTTTCATTTAAAGAATTATGGCGATCTTTCAAGGAATCAATATGGGCATTGCTTACACCTGTTATCATAGTAGGGGGTATCCTGTCAGGTGTCTTTACGGCTACAGAAGCTGGTGCCATTGCATCTGCCTATGCGATTATTGTTAGTGTCCTAATCTATAAGGAGATGAAGCCTAAGGATTTGATTAAGGTTTTGTATAATACTGCAATATCATCAGGTGTTGTATTGCTGATTGTATCCACTGCATCTGCCTTTGGCTGGTGCCTGGTTTACGATCGTATGCCGCAGAATACGGCGCAATGGTTAATAAATGTTATAAACAGCAAGTTCTTGCTGCTGGTGGCTCTGACATTGATTTATTTATTCCTTGGCACAATTATGAGTGCCACATCGATCATTCTTACAACAGTACCAATATTTGTACCGGTAGTTAAATTAATGGGAATAGACCTGGTTTATTTCGGTGTATATATTTCCATACTTATGTCCATAGGAACAGTAACACCGCCAGTAGGCACAGTGTTGTTTATACTTTCTAAAATAACAAATATGTCAATAGAAAAGATGACCAGGGTTTTAAAACCGTGGTATGGCATACTAATATTTGCATTGTTGCTGCTATTGTTGTTCCCGCAAATAGTTACATTTTTGCCTGAAATATTGTTCTAGAATGTTGTTCTAAAGGGAATTACTTTGGAAATATAAATTATCTTATGCCGGATGTACATATGGAAAAAAATACATAAAATTTAATACAATATAATATAAAATAACTTGGACAAGGAATATGCGAGAACTCTGAAAAGAGTATTTAACCAAGGATCAAGAAATCTCCGCTTTTTCAAGAAGGGGATGAATTGATGTAAATTATAACAACAACCTTGTTCAGAGTGGATTGCAAAACTTTCACTAAATCCCCGTCGAAGCGATTTTGATTCATAGGTCTCGAAATGTAACCTTGTCCTGGAGAGGGAAGGTTGAAAGGTGGATTCAAGAGAACGCGTTTTAAGTGCTTTGAACAATAAAAAACCAGATAAGGTGCCTTATGTTTATGCCTATATTGACAGGAAAATACAAGAACAGATTATCGGGAGAAAAATAGAATATGAATATATGCCTAGGACTGCGGAATGGTCGCCGATATCAAAGCCCGGCGAGCAGTCGGTTTTAGAACCGTATCAGTGCATTGATGCGGAAGTTGCAAAGGTATTGGGATTGGATGCAATCGGCATGCAGTACCTCACACCAATATTTGCAGAAGTGGAAAGGTCGAAAGACGGCAATGTATATATTCGCAAACCTCTGTTGATATCACCTGGGGATTTGGAAAAAATAAAGATGCCTGATGTGGATGATGAAGAAACACTCAAGCCGGCCATTGAATTTGTAAAGAGGTATAAAGGAGAATTTGCTCTTTTCTGCAGGATACGGCTTGGTGTTTCACCAACCTTAATGAGCATGGGTATGGAAGAATTTGCCTATAGTATGTGTGACAGGCCGGATTTTGTAAAAGAGGTTGTAAAAATGCACACCAGCTGGGTGAGCAGATTGATAAAAAACCTGATAGAAATAGGTTTTGACTTTTTCTGGACTTTCGATGATATGGCACATAAAACTGCTCCCCTGTTTTCAGAAGCAGTTTGGGACGAATTCTTTTACCCATATTTAAAAGAAGCCGCTGATTGCATTACAGTTCCGTGGATTTTCCATAGCGATGGGAACCTGATGCCTTATATGGATAAAATCCTGAAACTGGGGATGAAAGGTCTACATCTACTGGAACCAGGAGCCATGGATCTTGTAGAATTAAAACAAAAATACGGTCACAGGGTTTGTCTTGTTGGAAATATAGACATTGATTATACTTTAAGTAAAGGCACTATTGAAGAGGTAGAAGCTGAAGTAAAAAACAGGATTGATGTTTTAGGCCTGGGCGGGGGGTTCATCATTTCTGATTCTAACAGTATTACAGCATACTGCAAGGTTGAAAACGTTATAGCTATGGCAAAAGCTGTAGAAAAGTACAGGTATATTTATTAGCGTAAGCACAGGCGTTATGGCAGAAACATGGCTGTCAGTGCATGAAATGTGCCCACAAAGAGGTGGCTTATTCACATAGAAGTTGCTTACACATGAATAGTTAGCTTATTCACGCATAGGAGGCTTATTAATGAATTCAAGGGAAAGGATAAAAGCTGCAGTTAACCGGGAGAAAATCGACTGTATTCCGGTAGGTCCCTACATGGGGAATCATTGTGCCATCGTTACAGGGACCAAGATGATAGATTATTATACAAAAGCTGATAAAATGGCCCATGCCCAGATTAAAGCCTGGGAATTATACGGTCAGGATATTGTGTGTGTCCAGTCTGACAACTACTACATAGTCGAAGGGTTTGGGCTAAAGGCAGAATATCATGAAAACAGTACACCAACAGTAATTAAACCTGCTGTCGAGAATTTAAAAGACATAGCCAAATTAAAGCTTCCCAATCCGTACAGGGACGGCAGGATGCCTGTCTATATAGAAGCTGTGGACAGGGTCAGTCAATATCTGGGGAAAGAAGCTGTCATCCGTACACCTGGTACGGGACCCTTTACAATGGCAGGCCATTTAATGGGAATTCAGCAGTTTCTTATTGAATTGGCCAAAATTGAGCATGAGATGGATGATGCAGATGAAAAGGCAATCATTTATTTGCTGGAGCTGTGTACAGAGATCTTGATAGAGTTTGGAAAAGCGATGCTCAAAGCGGGATCTGACATCGTGCAATGCGGTGATTCATTGGCTTCGCTGGACATGATATCACCCGATATGTACAAGAGATTTGCATTTCCATACGAGAAAAAATATTTTGATGAAATTAGCCCCTATGCAAAAGCAAAAGGTGCATTCAAACTTTTGCATATATGCGGAAACAATACAGGAACCATGGAACTATATGCAGCTACCGGCGCGGACATAATAGAAGTAGACCACAAGTCAGATTTAAAGTTGTGGACCGATACAATCGGAAATAAGGTGACGTTGATTGGCAATTTGAATCCCACAAGGATTTTGCTGCAGGGAAGCGTAGAGGAGGTACGAGAAGCCAGCCTGCGCTGTATCAAGGATGCCAGAGGTCATGAAGGAGGATTTATCTTAGGTTCAGGCTGTGAGGTTCCATTGTATGCTCCAAGGGAAAACATAATGGAGATGATAAAAACTGCAAGGGAATACATAATCCAATAAGAACAAGAAAATAAACTTAATAAGATCAAATAATACAAAATTCACCAGCGTCATTCACAATAGCTATTGTCCTTTCAGGATGTAAAAAACAGGCATTAAGAGCTGCTGATGTGGCCATTGCATTCCTGGACGCACCCTTGCCTATAGGCTTTGGACAAACAATCTCCCAGCCCTGTCTTGTGCTGGAAATGACACGTCTCCTGGTGCCTGAAAAGAATAGCAAGGTCCTTGAGATTAGGACAGGCTCAGGCTTTCAAACAGCTATTCTTGCAAAAATGTCAACTGAAGTTTATACTGTAGAAAGAATTAAAGAATTAATGGAAAAGGCAAAAGAGAGACTGGAAGGACTAATTTTAGGAATATCTATTATAAAGTTGGGGACGGAAGCATGGGATGGCAGGAACATGCTCCCTATGACAGGATCATGGTAACTGCAGCAGCGCGTGTTTTACCGGATGAACTGGTCAATCAATTGGCGCCCGGCGGAAGGATGGTAATTCCAATAGGACCGCCTGATTTGCAGGAGTTACAGCTAATTACAAAATCAGAAGACGGTGACATAAGTATCAAAACAGTGGAAATGGTCAGATTTGCAAAACTTAAAGGGAAATATGGCTGGGGAGAATAATAAAATCCAGGTAATATAAAAATCCAGGCAATATTATAATAACCAGATAATGTAACAATAACTTAAGAAGATAACAATATCCAGACTAAACGTCAATATCAAAAAAAGAAATAACTGAATAAATTTACTATAACCATGGACGAATAAACTGTAACCAGAAAAAACTATAAAGGAGTATTAGGTATGGATTCAAGGGAAAGAATGTTACTTGCTTTAAATCACCGTGAGCCTGATAGAGTACCGATAGATCTTTCGAGCAGGTCTTCAGCGATAGAAAAAGAAGCTTATGATGATTTAAAAAAATACTTGGGTTTCGACAGGAAAACAGAAATGTTTATCCGTGCCCATGCAGAAGTGGATGAAGAAATACTTGAACTTTTTGGTGTAGATACAAGGTATGTCAGGGATATACCGGATGATAGCTGGCTGGTTAAAGGGGAAGATCACATTTTTGTGGATGCGTGGGGTGTGCCGTGGAGAAAACCAAAAGGCAGCTATTACTATGACATTGAAAGATTTATATATAGTGAGATTAACCGGGAAGACATTGACAGGATTCAATGGCCTGTTTTGTTGACAGATGAATCAATAGAAAAGATGAGGGAAAAAGCCGAGCAACTGCACGAAAAAACGCAAAAAAGTATATTTACGGATGTTCTTGGTGCAGGAATCTTCGAAAGTGCATGGTACATGAGAGGTTTTGAGCAATTTATGATGGATTTGGTGCTGGATGAAGATTTCTCCCGGGCTTACCTGGACAAAATCCTTGAACTGCAAATAGAAGCTTATGACAAACTGCTGAATGCAATCGGGAAGTACATTGAAGGCATACTAATTACAGATGATTTGGCAATGCAGGATAATTTACTTATGTCGCCCGAATTATACAGGAAAATGATAAAACCATACCAGGAAAAGTTATTTAAATTTATACAGGACCGTGGAGTTACCGTAGTTTATCACACTTGCGGTGCTATATATCCTTTATTGGAAGACCTTGTAGAAATTGGCGTAAAAGTACTCCATCCGGTTCAATTGTCTGCAAAGGATATGGATGCCAAAAAACTAAAAAAGGAATTTGGAGACAGTATAGTGTTCTGGGGAGGAGGATGCAATACTCAAAAAACCCTTCAATTTGGAACGCCGCAGGAAGTCAGGGAGGAAGTAAAACAAAGAATTGATGTGCTTGCGCCGGGCGGCGGATTCGTCTTTGCTGCCGAGCATTGTATTCAGCCGGGTACTCCGCCTGAGAATATAATTGCGATGTTTGAGACGGTCAAGGAATACGGCAGGTATAGATAGCACGGAAAATTGTCAATATTGCCAGGAGTCTTGCCAATAGTTTGGTAAATGAAGAAAAGAGATTAAATATGAGTGATTTTAAAAAATACATTAATAGTATAAGTGATCCAGACAAACAAGAACGAATGGAAAGTATTTTGAATTATATACATAATACTTTTCCTCAGCTTAAGGAGGAAATAAAGTGGAATCAGCCAATGTTCACAGACCATGGAACTTTCATATTAGCTTTCAGCATGGCAAAGGAGCATATTGCCGTAGCACCTGAAGAAAAAGCCATTAAAATATTTGAAAAGGAAATTGAGGAAGCTGGTTATTCTCACACAAAAGGGTTGTTCAGGATCAAATGGAAAGATAAAGTGGATTATGATTTGTTGAAAAAAATTGTAACCTATAACATAGAAGACAAAAAAGATATGGTAAGATTTTGGAGATAAAGGTTGCAGGGTAATATGGCAGATTATTAAAGATAAATCCTGCCAAATGCTTGGGACTTATGGAGGTGGTGTATGATGTTATTTATAGAATATCCCAGGTGCTCAACATGCAGGAAAGCTAAGAAATGGTTGGATGAACATGGACTTGAGTATACAGACCGTCATATCGTGGAGGATAATCCAACATATGATGAATTAAAGAAATGGCATAAAAAAAGTGGATTACCATTAAACAGATTTTTTAATACAAGCGGTACAGTGTATAAGGAAATGAAGTTGAAAGATAAGCTTCCTGGTATGAGTGATGAAGAACAACTTAAGCTTCTTGCGTCTAACGGTATGCTGGTTAAACGTCCCTTGATAATAAAGGATGAAACGATACTGGTTGGTTTCAATGAAGCTGAGTGGCTGAAAAAATTAACTGATAAAGAGTAATACGTTATGAAATATGTTTTGCATCAGGATTAAATAGATATCTTATTGCATTTTTACTCCATATATGGAGTATCATGTTTTTTAGAATTATTGGATACATTTCTTATATTACATTATACTATGCCATTATTATGACAAATCTATCTTGTTAGCGTAAAAATTAACGTAACAATAGACAAAAATTACGTTAAAATACAAAAATATTTATTGACTATAGTAGCATTGTTATATATAATTTATTTGTAAATTACTTAAATCAAGGACGGGTCATATGAAAAGAGTAACAATGCAGGATATAGCTGATGAAATCGGTGTATCTATTGGTACTGTTGACAGGGCAATTCATAACAGACCAGGAATAAGTCCTGCTACCAGAGAAAAAATCCTAAAATGCATTGAGGAAAAGGGATATAGATCAAGTTTTTTTGGAGGCAGCACTATAACTTCGAGAACAAGTATCTATAAAATAGGAGTTATTATTCAGAATATACCTTCCTTTTTCTGGGGTGCTGTCAAAAAAGGAATAATGGTTGCTGCAAGGGATTTTTCACATTATGGAATAGAGATAGTGTTAAAAGAACTTGATGTCCGTGTAATGAGGGAAAGCTCCAAGCTGGTTGAGAAAATGGATGAATTGGTTAAGGAAAACGTAAATGCAATTATCGTGGTTCCTTCCAACAATGAGGCGGTAAAAAATAAAATCAATGAGTTGGTTGACAAAGGAATAGTTATAGTTACGTTAAATGATGATGTAAACGGCACAAAAAGATTATTTTATGTTGGTCCTCATATTGGCCAGGATGGAAGACTGGCTGGAGAATTAATGGGGCTTTATCTGAAAGGAAAAGGCAACGTCCTTATTATAAATAATGATATCGAATCATGGGAGTATTCTGAAAGAATAAGAGGTTTCTCTGATATTTTAAAGGAAAAGTATCCTGAAGTTACTATTCTGGCTCAATATACATACAATTATAGAAATTTAGTATCGGGAAATGATGTCTTTTTATTAAAGATACTAGAAGAAGCTGAAAATATTAATGGCATATATGATCTTAACAGTATCACATTCCATCAGGTCGGACATTTAATAAAGAAAAATGAAAAGCTTAAGAATACTGTGCTGATAGGACATGAAATATGGGGAGAAGTCCGGGAATTAATGAAGGAAGGATATATCAAGGCTTGTATAAGCCAGGATCCCTTTTCCCAGGGATATTTTGCAGTAAGGCAGCTTTGCAGGTATGTATTTGAAGGTAAAACTCCCGAATATGAAAGAATGTATACAAAGCTGGAAATAATCATGAAAGAAAATCTTGAAGGAGAAGATAGTATTGCCAAATTAAGCTTGGATTATTAATTATTTATTAGTTATTTGTCTTGATTAAACATATAAATTATTTGATTGAGCATAGAATAATTAGGCAATATTTTTTTGCACATAAACGTTAAATTTAACGGTCGCTTTGATGAACTCTTAACGCAATTCAGCAGTTCACCATACACTTGGGTATTCTTCTGAAACAGGAATAAACAAACTTAGGGGGCCTATTTATGAATACAAAGGGGTTTAAAAGGAATATTGCATGGGGCCGGGATAAGAATAATCCCATACTGCCGCCTGTAAAAGACAGCGATTTTGGGATTAATGTTTGCATGAATCCTCATGTAATTAGAAGAGACGATAAGTATTACATGTACTACGCGGGAGACTTTGAAGACGGCAGAAAGAAAATCTGCCTTGCAACAGCTTCAGTGGATAATCTTAGTAAATGGGAAAGACAAGGGCCTCTTTTTGAAAATGGTTCTAAAGGAGAATTTGACAGTCATTGGTGTGTTTTACCGCATATTATTCAAATGGACGAGAATCTCTGGTATATGTATTATACTGGCAATAATGGTGATGACGGGGGAAGTAAAAATAGCCTTAAATCTTTTCCCGGAATTGGTCTTGCTATATCAAAAGATGGGATTCACTGGGAAAAGTATGATAAAAATCCGGTCCTTGCTGCCAGTGGAATAGATGGAGATGATGATGCTATTGGAGTAGCAGGAGGGTCAGTGATAAAAACCGTTCTTGATGACGGAAAAGTGCAGTACCATTTTTATTACACGGGTTGTCCTTCCACCGGTGATGATTACTTCTTGCATCAGCAGAAGAGATGCTGCCTTGCGGTTTCTGAAGACGGCATTAACTGGGAAAAGAAGGGAGCTGTCTTTAAAAGGCATCCTGATCATGATTATGAAAATGTCGCAGTTGCAGGACCAGTAGTGATGAAAGATGATGATGGGTTATACAGAATGTGGTACTCTGCAATTGGAACACGGTGGGGTTATTATTCCATATGCTATGCCGAGTCGGAGGATGGAATCAACTGGTTCAGAGGCAATTATTACGGAGAAAATCTACAGATTGGTCCTGACCTTGGACCCTTAACAACAGGTTATCACGATGTTCGCTGGGACAGCCAGATGGCAGCTTATCCTTCAATAATAAAGGAGGGTAAAAAATATAGGTTATTCTATTCTGGAAACGGATACGGAGCAGGGGGAATCGGCACTGCAGTTTCTCATCCATTAAGAGTGGAACCTTTAATAAATACTGGATGTAAAGTCAGGGTTACAAGTCATGAGCTTGGTAAGAGTTGGTTTATAAGAATACCCGATGTGCTCGTATGTGACGAAGGTGTCATAATTGGAGATAAAAAGCCAAATATTGACTGGAAGGGTCCTGATCCGGACTGCAACATATGGTACGAATGGGAAAATGAAATCATGAAAATAGGAATTAGAGTAATACTTTTACATAAAGAGGATGGTATAATTATAAGATTTGCAATCATCAACAACTCTGATACCACATTACACAACTTAAAGCTAGGTGCATTGCTTATCCCATCAGAGGGTACATCTCAAGTTGGCATATCCTGGGAAAGTTCCTCAGAATCATGCAGCAATGTAAACTCAACCAATCCTCATACTATATTGAAGCAATTGAATGCACGCCAAATAGCTACTGTATGTGGGAAAATAAGGCTACTATAAGCTAAACTTCTTGAAAATCTCAATATAGACAAGATCAGGAAGGGGGGTAATAATTATTAATTAAACTTTTGACATCTTGGTCAGCCATATCTGGTTTTTGCTCACCAAAGTAAATATAATTAGAAAGTGAGGAATTTAAAATGAAAAAGATTTTAAGCTTGATATCCTTAATGTTGGTAATTACTATAGTTATGACAGTTATTTCAGCATGCGGGACAAGTTCTAAAAATGGTACTTCATCTGATACCAAAACTTCTGAATCTACCGGATCAAGCTCCAATGAAGCAAAAGAAGAAGAAATATCCGGCGAAATAAGTATGTTCATGTGGCAGCCTGATGCTCCTCAAATACCTGAAAGATGGGCAAATACATTTATGGAGAAATATCCTAAGGTTAAAATTGATCTTCAGATGATGACTGGTTCAGGACTTATTGAAAACATACAACCAAGAATTGCTGCAAATAATTTGCCTGATGTAATATCAACCAATGTATCTGAATTAATAACTGATTTAGCAGACAAGGGAATACTTGCTGATATCGGGGATACAAAAGCATGGGATGAACAAATTGATGCTATGAAAAAAGCCTGGACATCT
This sequence comes from Clostridiaceae bacterium, assembly GCA_012840395.1. Classification (NCBI taxonomy): domain Bacteria; kingdom Bacillati; phylum Bacillota; class Clostridia; order Eubacteriales; family Clostridiaceae; species Clostridiaceae bacterium. The sequence goes on from DULL01000014.1 coordinate 12,459, forward strand.
CCGACAGGAGTAAGATTTGGAATTTCAGGTGGAATTGCTTCTTCTCTTATTTATTACAACAAAGATCTTTTTGATAAAGCCGGCATAAAAGAACTACCTAAGAACTGGGACGAATTACTTGATGTATGTGAAACTCTTAAAAAAGCTGGTATAACTCCTTTTGCATGGTTTGGAGGATTCCCGAACCTTCTGTCTCACGGACCGCTTTCCTGGGGAATGGCACAGGAAATAATAAGCCAGATACCAGATTACCCCACAATGTCTAAAAAAGAAAAGTATGACTATGCCGGATGGGACAAGATTTATGAAAAGATGGTTATATTGGGTGAAAGGGGATATTTCCAGGAGAATTTCCTCGGTACTGACATGAATCAAGGGCAGCAGATTTTCCTTGAAGGAGAAGCTGCGATGATAATGCACGGCACATGGATATCTGCAATGTTCCTGGATGCAGAAGGCATGAATGTTGGCTGTATGATACCACCCTGGAATGAGCCCGGAAAAGAGGTGGTTGCAGTATTAGGAAGTGAATCTGGATGGTCTGTTGCTGCCAATGATAATATTAAACTTTCTAAAATGCTGCTGGATCATATGTGCTACGATCATTTTGAATTCTTCCAGCATCCGAGAAAAGGAATTCCACCATTTAAAAACACTGACAAATACCTGTTGGATGACAGAATGAAAGAATATGTTAATGAACTCAGTAAGGCAAAAATATCAGTAGGTCTTGCATCTCATGTGATGCCCCCACCGGTATTTGCCGAAGCAATGAAACTTTGCCAGGAAATATATATAGGTAAAACACCTGCTGAAGTACCTGAAATATTGGCAAAGATACAAGCCGAATATATTGATCAGAAAAACAATCAATAATTTTTGGAAAATATTTTGTTTAAGATGTTCCGGGACAGGAATACTCACCCTGTCCCGGGATATCACGGGAGGATTTTATATGAGGGGCCTTAGGCATAAACGATATTCTTCATATACTGACAGATGGCGTATTAAAGGACTGATGTTTGCTCTGCCGGCAATAATAATACTGTTATGTTTTATTTTTTATCCGCTTGTTTTAAATATTGGATATTGTTTTACAAATTTTGATGGAATTAACAGAAATGCAGCATTTGTAGGATTAAAGAATTTCAGAGATATTTTTTCTGACAGAAACTTTTTCCTGGTAATTAAAAACACTTTTATTTTAGGGATTATTTATGTACTGGGATTGAATATTTTGGCTTTGTTACTGTCGGTATTGCTGACGAAGGTGGGAAGAATTTTCTCAAATGTTACCAAATCAATATTATATTTTCCTTGCCTGTTGTCACCTGTAATAGTTGGTTTTGTATGGAGACTTATATATGATTCAAGAAAGGGCTTGCTTAATCAGACATTAAGATTCCTTGGTCTTAATTCATTAGCGAAAGATTGGCTTGGTAACATATCCCTGGTACTTCCTTCTGTAGCCGCTACAATTATCTGGTTTGCTGTAGGTTACTATATTGTAATTTACTATGCAGGGCTTGTCAGTATTCCTACTGAACTTTATGAGGCTTCAACCGTTGAAGGCGCAAACGGATGGCAGGAATTCTGGCATATAACATTACCCTTGCTTGCGCCCTCTATTACAATCAATATAGTATTAACAACAATTTCTATTCTTTCAACTTTTGACCTTCCTTATACAATAACAGCAGGAGGCGGCCCTGGCTATTATGGCACAACTTTATCAATTATGATTTACACAACTGCCTATGAATACATGCAGTCAGGGAAAGCATTTGCATTGGCTACGGTTCTTGCGGTTATAGCAATGACCATTGCGCTGATTGAGCTGAAGATTTTGCTGAAAAGGGAGGAAGCTATAAATGGTTAAAACCAAAAGTTTGAAACAGAAGAATAGAGCTTACTGGATAAAACTATTTCTTTCTGTTGCAATTTTTCTCACCATTATTCCTATATATTATGTAATTGTAAATGCATTCAAGGACAAAAACTTTATTCTTACCAGCCCGGTAAGCTTGCCTTTGAAAACTTTCACTTTTGATAATGTCAGGAGTGCCTTTAAGTCATTAAATTATCCCCAGGCATTTATGAATTCATTAATAAATGTGATAATATCCTGTACCATAATGATAATTGTTGGTTCCATGGCAGCATATGCCATTAGCGTTGTAAAAAGTAAGGAACTAAAAATAATGTATGTTGCAACAATATTGGTAATTACCATACCTTTTCAGGTTGTAATGATTCCCTTAGTAATAATGTTAAAAAATTTAAATTTACTGAACAATTATTTTGGGACTTCCCTTGTTTATGTTGCGTTGTCATTACCTCTTGTAATATTTCTTTATACTGGATTTATGCGGAGTTTACCTAAAGAACTGGGTGAAGCTGCAATTGTTGATGGTTGCGGATTTTCCAGGACTTATTTAAGCATTTATATGCCCCTTATGAAAACAGTAACAGGTACAATATTAATTTTAAGAGGTACTTTTGTATGGAACGATCTTCTTATTTCGAAAATAACCATATCCAGGGGCAGAATGACTCCATTGATCCCGCGTCTGTTTTCGTATGCTTCTTCACAGTATAATAGCTGGGAATTAATGTTCGCAGGTACTCTTCTTTGTGCAATGCCCATAATAATACTTTTCTTATTCATGCAGAAAACCTTTATCAAGGGTGTTGTAGCTGGTTCAGTGAAAGGATGATAAGTGTTTATAAATTTAAACTGAAAAACTGAAAACGAATGGAGATGTATACATGAGTCTTTTTGAAGTGAAAGAAATTGACCGGGAGATATATAACTCTAAAATTAAGGAATATCTACCCGCCAGGATAATTGATGCCCATTCTCACGTATGGCTGAAGGATTTCAAGCTGCCTGACGGAGCAAAACAAAGAGCAACAGCCTGGTCAGCCTTGATAGCAGAGGACAGTCCTATTGAAGAACTAATTGAAACCTATAATTTATTATTTGAAGGCAAGGAAGTAATTCCTGTAATTTTCGGGAAGCCTGCTACAAATTATGATTTGGGGAAATGCAATAAATATGTTGAAAAGACAGGAAAAGAGAACAACTTTCCTACTCTCTTTTTATCAAGTCCATACATGGATGAAGAAGAATTTGAAAAAAGCATAATAGATGGTGGACATAAGGGAAGCAAGGTATACCTGAACTTTTCTCCTTCCTATATTCCTGGCAATGAAATAAGAATTTTTGATTTTCTTCCCCATCATCAACTGAAAGTGCTTGATAGACATGGATGGATATGCATGTTGCATATACCAAGGCCGGGCAGGTTAAAAGACCCAGTCAACATAGCCCAGCTATTGGAGATAGAAGAAAAATATAAAAATATAAAGCTGATTGTGGCACATGTGGGGAGAGCATATGCGGAAGAAGACATGGGAGATGCCTTTGAAAAGCTCGGAAAAACTGAAAATATGCTTTTTGATATTTCAGCCAATGTTAATTCCACTGTATTTGTCAAATTAATTGAAACAGTGGGCCCAAAGCGCATCCTTTTTGGAACGGATTTTCCTGTCTTCAGAATGAGAGGAAAACGCATAGTTGAAAATGGTGTGTATTACAATTTAATACCCAAAGGACTTTACGGTGATGTGTCCGGCGAGAAACATATGAGAGAAGTAGAGGAAGCTATTTCAAATACATTTACGTTTATGATTTATGAAGAAATACTTGCTTTCAAAGACGCTTCAGAGAAAACCGGACTGACAAAGAATGATATTGAAGATGTCTTCTTCAACAATGCAGCAAGAATCTTTAACATCAAATAATAAAACTTCAGAAGGTGATATGACTATGAATAGAGTACGAGTGGGGTTGTTGCCCTTTTATCTGAAGATGCACGACGACTATTTCCCGGAGAGGCGTGCTGAAGCAAAAGTTTACCTCAATTATGTTATCAGCAAATTAAAGGAAAAAGGACTGGATGTCTTTGAAACGCCAATATGCAGTGAAAAAAGAGAATTTGAAGCAGCTGTAGATTATCTGAATTCGAATAATCTGGATGCAGTGATTACTCTCCATATAGTGTATTCACCATCGTTAGAAAGTATAGATTCTTTAATGAGATTAAATGCGCCCATAATCGTGTTAAATACAACACCTGATTATGATTTCGGCGAGAAACGTATTTCCAGGATGATACGCCCTAATATAGGTATTCACGGTGTTCAGGATATGTGCAGCATGCTTAATAGAAATAAGATAAAGTACTGGGTTGTTGCAGGCCACATAGATTATTCCGATGTGCTTGACCGCCTGTTAATATATGTAAATGCTGCTAAAATGGCAAAGCTAATGAAAACTGCCAAGGTTGGAATAATAGGGGGAAGTTATAAAGGAATGGGAGATTTTTTTGTAGCCCCTGAAAGATTGAAGAAAGAAATAGGCATTGAAATAATTCCCTTTGATTTTGAAAATGATACTAAATTACTAAATGATATATATCAAGATGAAGTTGTTAAAGAAATAAAATCCGACTTGGAAAATTATTCAATATCTTTTCAAATAGATAAAGACTATGTGGACACAGTAAAAGCCTGTCTGCTGACAAGAAAATGGATAGAAAAAAATAATCTTATTGGATTTACTGCAAACTTTATGGCTATAACTCAAGAAACCGGATTTCCCAGAATGCCATTCATGGAAGCATCTAAGGCAATGGCAAGAGGAGTAGGCTATGCAGGAGAGGGTGATACTCTTACCGCTGCGTTGGTTGGCACACTGCTGCATGCATACCCTCAGACCTCATTTACAGAGATGTTTTGTCCGGGTTGGAGTGATAACACTATTTTCCTAAGCCATATGGGAGAAATGAATATTAGCTTATGTGAAGGCAAACCGGTTATAGCAAAAATGAATATGATTTTCTCTGATACAGGAGATGTAGTTTGTGCTTATGGCAAATATAAATCTGGTGAAGCTGCCATCGTTAATCTTACTCCTTTGGATAAAGGATACAGGATGATAATTGCTCCTGGCGTAATTGTAAGAAAACCTGATTCAGAGGAATTAAAGTATCGCATTGAGGGTTGGTTCCGACCTAAAGTTTCCGTTGTGGAATTTCTTGAGAAGTTCAGTATTCTGGGAGGTACCCATCACAGCGCAGTTTGTTATGAGGCAAATATGCAAGAACTTATAGTTTTAGGAGAAATGATGGGTTTTGAAGTAAAAGTAATTGATTAGCATTAGCAGATTGTACTAAAACCCGAGTGTATAAATCAAATAATTCTTGTGCAGAAGGAGGGATACAATGCTCAAAGAAAAAGAAAAAAAGAGGCTTTTTATAGATGCAAGTTTATGTCTCGGATGTAAAACATGTGAGTTACGCTGTGCTGTTGAACGGGGATCTGTGAGTAAAAATTTATATGAAGCAGTAAATGAAGAAGCTTTGCCACGGCCAAGGGTATATGTTCAATGGGATGGGGAAATATCTTTTCCGCTCCAATGCCGTCATTGTGAGGATGCAAAGTGCCTTGAAATATGTTCCTCTGGCGCTATAAAAAGAGACGAAGAAACAGGGTGCGTATATCAGGATACAGAAAAATGCATATGCTGCTGGATGTGCATTATGGTTTGCCCCTATGGAGTAATATCTCCGGCGATAGAGAAAAATTGTGCCGACAAGTGTGATCAATGCTTTCAAATGGAGAGACCTTATTGTCTTTCCGCTTGCCCCACAGGTGCAATCAAGCTGTTAACTCCCGGTCAAATCAATGAATTGTTAACAGAAAGAAGAAAAAAGGTATCTCATGATCAACTAAATACTAAATGAATACTAATAGATTATTCAATAATAAATGATTACTGAATCTAAATAATTACTGAATACTAAATGATTCTGGTTATTTTAGGAGGGAAGTATAGTGAGAAGTGTTCGAAGAAAAAGCTCCGACCCGTCAGCAGCCAGCTATTTCAAAAAAGCAGGGAGGGAAGGCGTGATCCTGTCATGGAACAGGTATGAAAATATGTTGCCGCAGGACGGTTTTGCATCTTTAGGCCTTTGTTGTTTTGACTGCCTATTAGGTCCCTGCAGGATAAATCCCTTTTCACAAAAAGAGGAAAAAACAATTTGCGGTTTTTCGAGGGATGAATTAGTTTACCGTAATTTAATGAGGATGCTTGGTTGTGAATCATGTTCAATTAATTGCAAAAATGATAATGGCTTCCGGGAAACAACTGTTAATATTGACAAGCTTACAGAGTTTTCTATTAAAGAAATTAATAAGTTATATGCAGAATCTTCCCATCAGGAAAATATAACAGAGAGAAAAGTAGGGCTTGGGGTTCTAAATGAAGATTACATCAACATTTGTATTGAAGGTTCGAGTGCTGATACTATCGGAATGTTTTTAAAGGTTTCGGAAAATTTAAAAGAAACAGCTGTAGAATCAGGCGCCCGGGGATTTAATATACTCGTTATTGGAGATATTATTTCCCAATATCCTTGCAATATTGTGAGCGACAAGGGAGGGGCAGAGCTTGCGATTTTGACAGGCCTTGTGGATTCATATATAACTGATGTCAGGACAGTAGCAAGAGTCCGGAATGTGATTGACAATTATCACACTTATTTTGCACAGATAGGAGATTGCCCCGAAGAATCGGAGATAACCAGTATAATTCTTTCAGCTGCCAATGCATATAAAAAGAGGGAAAAAAGTAAGATAGAAGGTTCTTCCCAGATTGAAACATTAATTATAGAATCCTGTAAAGCAGAAAGAATTAAAGAGTTAATAGAAAGCGGAAAATACAATGGATTATGTATTTTAGGCAATTCCTCGAATCTCAAATTAACGCAGGATGAGATACTTTGTGAAACAGCAAAAATGCTTATTGATAAGAGGATTTTGACCATTACATATGGTAACGGTGCAGTAACTCTTGCCAAACACGGACTGCTGAAAAATAATGATAATATCATTGTAATCGGTGGAAATAGTTCCATATCAGAAATTATTTCTATATTAAGTCTGATTCCTGTGGACAAAACCCTTGCAATTTTCCCTGAAATAACTGACAGGAAAGATTTAATCACAGTTTTTGCTTTTGCCGGAAGCGTTAAGAAAGTTATTACATGTAGCAGGCTTCCTGTTGAAGGAAGTATTATGATTTCAAAGAAAATCGGCGAATTAATTGAATATGTAAAACCTGAAGATACGGTTAACAGGATAGCAAGTTATCTTGTTGGCAAATAAAGGAGGGTGAAGAGGTTGCAAATAAATGCATCAACCTGTGTTGGATGTGGACGGTGCATTCCATACTGCACTATGGGATGTATACATTATAAAAAAAGCATGAAGAAAACAAAAGTACATTGTTATATCGATGAAGAAGAGTGTGTTGACTGTGGTATTTGTTACCGTTCAAAAGCATGTCCTACCGATTCTTTGTATCAACCTGTTCACCAATGGCCCCGTTCTATAAGAGGAACATTTTCAAACCCACTTGCAGAACATAAGGAAACCAGGGTGCCAGGCAGGGGAACAGAGGAGATGAAAACCTGCGATATAACAGACCGATATAAAAGAGGTTTTGCAGGGATAGCTGCCGAAATGGGAAGACCCGGGGTTGGAGCCAGGCTTTCGGATGTTGAAAAGGTTTTTATGGCTCTTGTAGCCTTAGATGTCGAATTTGAAAGCTGTAATCCTCTGACAGGATTGCTTATGGATAAAAAAAGTGGAAGAATGAATCCTGAAGTTCTGAATGAAAAAGTATTATCTTGTATTATTGAGATGATAGTTCCTATTGATAGAATAATTGAGGTCATAGATGTACTGGAGAAAGTAGCAGAGGAAGTGGACACAGTTTTTTCAATAGATCTTACTGCCAGAGTAAATGAAGATCTTTCAGTTCCCACTGCAAAAATTATGGATTTAAATAAAAGGTGGTATTCCTTTAACGGAAAGACAAATATTGGTCTAGGAAAGCTTAAGGTAAAGGGGGCTGATTTAACATGAGTCACACCTTGCACAGGAGAGGGGATCCCGAAACTTTTAAGAATGATTTTATTATATTCTCGATGACAGCTAAAGGATTTAATGAAAAAAATTCAAAATGGGCGCTAAAGGAGTTTTTAAGGATACTGCACAAGTACAATATCTCCAATACCGGAGACATGAAAACCGGCAACATGTATATAGTAGACAAGGAAGATATTGTTGACAATGTCCAGGATACTTCTATCGTGCATGCAGTTTTCACAAACAGGGAAGAAGTCAAGGCAGCATTAAAGGAATTGAAGGAAGCGGACCTTGGGGTGTCGGTGATAGTAACAGGTAATGTTGAAGAAGTAAATAATATTTGCAATGAAGTGGGGATTAAAAGACATACAGTGGAATACTCAGTTGGTATAAGAGGAAATCTGACAAGACTTCCAGAGGAAGAGCTTCTTGAAATAACTACCATGTGTGGACATGGTATGGTATCTCATTTTCTGGTAAGAAAAATGTTGACAGATATAAAAAAAGGAAGGATTTCAATAGAGGAGGCTGCCAAGCACCTCGCCACTCCCTGCGTGTGTGGTGTATTCAATCCGCAGAGGGCAGCAATGCTGCTTAGTGAACTTGTTGAAGTATGGTGTCTTGATGAATATTAAGCTGGAGGCTGTAAATATGACTTATGTAATTATAGGTAACGGGCCAGCAGGCATAAATGCTATTGAACAAATCATAAAAATCAATCCTGAGGGTGAAATAATACTTGTTTCAAAAGAAAATACACTGCCCTATAGCAGGATTATGCTTCCGGAATATTTGATAGGCGAGGTTTGTGAAGACCAGCTTTATTACAGGGATAAAGATTTCTACGCAAGATACAAAGTAAATTTAAGGCTTGGTAGATTTGTAACCGGAATAATTCCGGAACAAAAGATAGTAACCCTTGATGACGGATCTTCCATTGCTTACGATAAATTACTTATCGCGACCGGGTCAAGTCCCGTAATTCCGAAATTTGCGCAATGTGATATCGGCGGAGTTTTCACATTGTGGGATAAAAATGATGTTGAGAAGATACGCAGTTATATAAATAATATTAAAGAAATTTCAGAAATTGTAGTCATCGGTGGGGGATTACTAGGCCTTCAGATAGCAAGGGCATTATCTTCAATAGGTCTGTCAGTAACAGTGGTGGAAAAACAAGACAGGATAATGCCTCTGCAGCTTGATAAAAAGGCCGGTATACTATTAATGGAAGCTGCAGGAAAATCCGGAGTGAAATTCTTGATTGATACTGAGGTCTTAAGCCTGGAGGAAGAACAAGGTTCAATAAAATATGTGGTGACTAATAAAGGGAAAATCAAAGCAGATGCAGTTTTTGTTTCTGTTGGGGTGAAGCCTAATCTTAATTTCGTTGAAAATACCGGATTAAACAGGAATAAAGGATTGATAGTAAATGAATACATGGAAACAAATATTCCCGATATCTATGCTGCAGGGGATATTGCTGAGGCAAGGGAATATTTAACCAATGAAAATACTGTCAGGGCACTCTGGCCATGTGCAGTCAGGCAAGGCAAAGTAGCGGGGTTAAATATGGCAGGATGTAAAGAAATATATGATGGCAGTATTGCAATGAATTCCATTGAACTTTTTGGGCTATCCCTTATTTCTTTTGGAGAACTACAGGGAGAGGGTATTAACGGAATAATGAATAATTACGGGGACGGTAATTATCAGATGCTTTTCTTTAGAGAAGACAGACTGGTAGGAGCAATATTTGCGGGCAGTATTCAAAATGCAGGTGTTTTTTTCAACAGATTGGGAGAGAAACTCTCTTACAACTTTATTAATAGGCTCTTAAATTGTTTACCTTACTAATTTTACTGGAAGTCTAGGGGAAGAATCATATGGCTAAGAGAGAAAGACTGCTTGCAGTCTTAAGAGGAGAAAAAGTAGACAGAGTGCCTGTTTCTCCATTTATGATGGGGCCCAATTTCTTTAAAGAACATATACTGGCTATGGAAATTGAACATTGCAGGATTATCAGGGATATGGGAGCTGCCTACCTCTATCACAACTGCGGGGATGCCGCTGCTTTGCTGCCTCTTTATTCGGACATTAAAATGAATGTATATGAATCTATGACACCTCCTCCCTATGGAGATACAGATTTTGATACAGCCCTTTCAACAATAGATAAGAGTATAACTCTGTGCGGCAATATTGACCAGGTTAGTTTTCTGAAGGAGGCAACTCCGGAAGAGAACATCCGCGCCTTTGCAGAGGCAGGCTTAAAGTACGGGAAGTATTAAAAAAAGATCACAATATGAAGTCTCTCGCTTCTATAAGCGGGAGCTGAATTGATGCAAGTTATATTAACAACCTTATTCAGTGGGAGATTGCAAGACCCTCACTGAATCCCCCGAACAAAGCGAGTTCGCTATTGCAAAGAAGTGAAAGGATGTAGCTTAATATGAAATTACCGCTGGATGTCAATGCATATGATATAGATTTAAATTGTTTTTATAGTGCAACTCTCGCAGAGACGGCCGGAGGTTTTAAACTAATTAAAAAGGATGATGTACCCTCTGCTTCAAATATATATATTTCTCCAGGATGGATAGACATACATGCACATATATATGACGGATTCAGCTATCTTGGAGTATCGGCTGACAGAGATGCGGGAATTAAAAAAGGAGTGCATTTGGTGGCTGACGCAGGAACATCAGGAGCGGCAACTTTTAAAGGAATTGTTAAATATATCCTTCCTGCCAATCAAACTAAAATCAAAATATGGCTTCACATTAATTCAACAGGCATTCTGCATAATAAAGAAGGTACAGATATTAATTTAATGAAAGTCTCTGACGCTGTGGAGACAGCATGTGCCAATAAAGAACTTATATGCGGAATAAAAGTGAGAATTGCTCGGTCAATAGTCCTCGACAAGGGTATTGAGCCATTGAAACGTGCAAAAGAAGCTGCGGTAAAGGCAAATATTCCTCTTATGGTCCATATTGGAGAAGCTCCTCCTGATATTGATGAGGTATTGTCCTATATTGACAAAGGAGATGTCATTTCCCATGCTTTTCATGGGAAATCCGATTATCCATGGAATTCGGATGGAACTCCCATAGCTTCATTGCAGAAGGCTATAGACAGAGGGGCAATTCTGGATTTAGCCCATGGTTTTTCCGGGTTTAGCTTTGATATTTACAAAAAAGCAATTTCACATGGTTTTTTAACACATACAATAAGTACGGATCTACATACTAAGAATATTAAAGGGCCTGTATTTGACTTCCCTTCCACCATGACTAAGGCACTTTCCTGCGGGCTTCCCTTGAATGAAGTAATAAAATCGGTTACTTGCATACCATCCAAGGTCATTAATGAAAAAGGATGGTGCCATGCGTATAAGCATTCATTAAATAATGCGACAATTTTTGAATTATCAGAAAATATTGAAAGGAAGGAATTTTTTGATTCACAGGGTATGTCGCTGATACCTGAAAGAATTATTATTCCAAAAGCAGTTATAACCGGAGGCAGGCTTATAGACATTGAGAATTAAAAGTGCGGAAACTGAATTGATGCAAATTATTATGACAAACTTGTTCAGCGGGAGATTACAAACCCCCGCTGAATTACAGTGCGAAGCGAATTACAGAGCGAAGAGATTTTGCGCTGCATTATTTCATCTTTTCATATAATCCTTGTGCTTCAATATACATATTGCTTGTGTCATAGTACCCATGGGACAGTATACGCACCAGCTCCGGGGTTTATATAATATCATTGTAATTAAGCCCAGAACCGTTGAAGTTAGCATAACACTGTAAAAACCAAAGGCAAATTGCGCTACCCATGGAGAAACAGAAGAATTGCCCGCCCAGTGCCATGGAATCTTAAAAGTCCAAAGAAGTGTTACAGCTTCCTTCAATTCCCTTGACCCAAAAAATACCAGCCAGGTTGAAAAAAGCATATTAAGGAACATTATCATGAAAAAAGTCAAAAAACCGTAGCGGAACCATTTAGAACGCAACCAGGCCGGAATGTCATGACCTCTGGATAGTTTTAATTTTCCCCCTAAAAGCTCGAAGAGCTGGCCGCGGCCACAGTATCGGTTGCAGTAAGCTTTATTACCTTTAAAAATTGCTATCAGCAGCGGAACGAAAAAACAAATAAGGCCAAGCCATGCAAATAGAATATTAAAAAAACCTAAAGTCAAGTAAAGAGTTGATGCAATCCATAAATAATCATACCAGCGTTTTTGTTTTTTCACTGTATTTACCCCCTTCATTGCGATCTTTTCTTTCTATGATAGAAATAACTGATGCGGGGCATGCTTTTTGGCATTTTCCGCAGCCAATGCATTTTAATGCATCTACCTGTGCATAAAGTCCCTTAAAAACAGAAATTGCATTCAAAGGACATGTTTTTTCACAACATCCGCATGCAACACATTCTTCTGAAACAAACGCAAGCTTTCCTGAAAAATTCATGTTACTTTCCCCCTTACTGATATCTGAATATTTTTAATCGATGTTGGTTCATTAAAATATCTATATATTAGGATATTAAATTATTACAATATTATAATATAATAATATGCACCTGATTTGTCAATTGTGAAAATGCATATAAAAAAACGAAGGAAGATTGCTAAATATTATTTGTTGGTCTGAAATAATGTACTAAAATTTATACAAAAATGTATTAAAATAAAAAACAATTGTTGAATTTTTCACAAATTTATGCTACCATTTATTTTAAAATGCGGTTGTTTTTTTATATAATTAATAATTAACCGGTTTTTGATAAATTAATAATAGTATTAATAATCACTATCTAAAGACATTGTCGCTATTATATTGTTTCATATAATAAACTTGAGAGGAGAATTTCTATGACATCTAACAAAAAATTACTAGCCTGGGTAAAAGAAATGGCAGACATGTGTCAGCCTGATCAAATCTATTGGTGTGATGGTTCTGAAGAAGAAAACAATAGATTGCTCGAAGAAATGGTTAAAAGCGGACTTGCAAGAAAGTTAAACCAGGAAAAACGTCCTGGGTGCTATGCTTTTAACAGTGATCCTTCTGATGTTGCACGTGTTGAAAACCGTACTTTCATTGCATCAAGAAGGGAAGAGGATGCAGGTCCCACTAATAACTGGATAGATCCAGTTGAACTTAAGAAAACAATGACAGAGTTATATACAGGCTGCATGAAAGGCAGAACCATGTATGTTATTCCTTTTTCAATGGGACCTATTGGTTCACCTATTTCCAAAATTGGTGTTGAGTTAACTGACAGCCCGTATGTTGTGGTAAATATGCGTATAATGACCCGTATGGGTAAAGAAGTACTTGAAGCCCTTGGCGAAGACGGAGATTTTGTTCCCTGCCTACATTCTGTAGGTGCTCCATTAAAAGAAGGGGAAAAAGATATGGCTTGGCCTTGTGCTCCAATGGAACAAAAATATATAAGCCATTTCCCTGAAGAAAAAACTATCTGGTCCTATGGATCAGGATATGGCGGAAACGCTCTTCTGGGCAAAAAATGCTTTGCGTTGAGAATTGCTTCAGTTCTTGCAAGAGAAGAAGGTTGGCTTGCTGAGCATATGCTTATACTGGGAATAACTGACCCCAAAGGAAATAAAAAATACATTGCAGGCGCTTTCCCCAGTGCTTGCGGAAAAACAAACCTGGCAATGTTGGTTCCCACGATTCCGGGATGGAAAGTTGAGACCATAGGTGATGATATTGCCTGGATGAAGTTTGGAAAAGACGGACGTTTATACGCCATCAACCCAGAAGCAGGATTTTTCGGAGTTGCTCCCGGAACTTCCAAAGATTCTAATCCAAATGCAATGAAGACCATAGAAAAGAACACTATTTTTACAAATGTTGCAATCACTGATGACGGTGACGTATGGTGGGAAGGAATCGGAACTGAACCTCCGGCACATTTAATAGACTGGAGAAAAAATGACTGGACTCCTGATTCTAAAGAAAAAGCAGCTCATCCTAATGCTCGCTTTACTGCACCTGCCAGACAGTGTCCTTCAATTGCTCCTGAATGGGAAGACCCGCAGGGAGTTCCAATTTCCGCAATTCTGATTGGAGGACGCCGTCCTAATACAATACCTTTGGTTCATGAGAGCTTTGATTGGAATCATGGTATTTTCCTTGGTTCAATTATGGGATCAGAAATTACTGCAGCTACAATTTCAAGCAAGATTGGTCAGGTTCGCCGTGATCCTTTTGCAATGCTTCCTTTCATTGGCTATCATGTATGTGATTATTTACAGCACTGGCTTGATATAGGGAAAATGACCGATCCTGATAAATTGCCCAAGATTTTCTATGTTAACTGGTTCCGTAAGGATAAAGACGGCAATTGGCTCTGGCCTGGATATGGAGAAAACAGCCGTGTGCTCAAATGGATATTTGAAAGAGTTTCCGGTGAAGGTAAAGCAGTTAAGACTCCAATAGGTTACATGCCTACAAAAGATGCCATTGATTTAACCGGACTTGATATTTCAGATGCACAAATGGAGGAAGTGCTGAAAATAGATAAAGATGAATGGATGTTAGAAATCCAATCCATAAAAGAACATTATGCTTCCTATGGCCAGCGTTTGCCAAAAGAATTGGCAGCACAGCTTGAAGCACTGGAAAAGAGATTTAAAGAAGCTTAATAGATTTAAGGATTTTAAGATATATAAGGAACAGTGAGAAACCAAGACTTCTTAGAACTTTTGATGTTTTGACAGTGATTATGAATATCGGCAAGCCTTACTTAAGAGGCTTGCCGATTATTTTTTGTGTGCCACGCATGGCACGTAGCTAGGCGGTGAAAGTCCGCTGTGGGGGCAGGCAGTTGCCAACCACTAGCAGACGGCAAGGGTGTCCATCGCGAGGTGGAATCTGAAGGAAGCCGGAAGCAAAG
>DULL01000015.1 GCA_012840395.1 Clostridiaceae bacterium
CACATTTTTCTGGGATTACTACAAAACCGTAACGGCGTAAACTTGGGAACCGCCTAGTACGGGACCGTAGGCTAGGTGGTGTGAGAGGTCGGTAGGTGAATTAATCACCTACCTCCTACTCGATTGTTTTCTAGTATATATAGTTTATAAACTTATGGTGAAAGTTCTGTCCTCAGGACTTCCTTTAATCCAGCTGTTGTTTCTGTCTTCAACATAGGATTCCTGAGCAAATTCACTGTTCAGAAGAGGATGAGTGGTCACTTCAAGATATTTTCCTGATGCTCCCTCGATCAAATCAATTACGCGGAATTCAAAGGGATATTCCCTTAATGAACATGTCTGGCAGTATACAATGCCATCTTCTTTATAAACATCATTTAAATGCCAGTGACCGGAAAATACTGCTTTGATATTGATATAACCTTTAAATAATGAAGTTACTTCATTTTCATTTATCAAATGAATACCCAAAGCATCTGTAAAGAGCTTAGGAGAGCATCCTTTCCCACTTTCAATAGCGGTTCCGTCGGGCAAGGTGGATACAGGATATATATTTTTATATTTAAGCGGCAGATGGCTTACAATTATCACATTCTTGTTTTTATTTGCTTCAAGTTCCTGTTTCAGCCATTTTAGTTCTTCGGGAGGTACTATGAATCCTTTCAGAAGGCCTTGCTTTTTCAGGTTTTCATCTCTGCAGGGAAGTATTCTACCATCAGCGGCAAGCATATAGCAGGTATCCAGAAATATGAAATGAATAGGACCAATATCTTTTGAGTAATAGTTTTGTTCAAGAGGTAAGCCGTACAGTGAGGAGATATCATGCCTTGTTATAGGTTCCAATGTATCGTGATTTCCCGGAACCATGAACCAGGGTACAGAAATATCATCCATTATTGCTTTTGCAAATTCGAAACATTCTTTATAACCTCTGTCGATCAGGTCCCCACAATGGATTACAAAATCAGGTTGTTTTTCTTTTATTGAATCCACAATGTTTCTGGCGATTTCATCACCCCTTCCGGGCAATGATCTGTTCCAGAAGATACTGTGCTTAACTTTATCTTCCACATAAAAGTGTGTATCTGACATTACAACAAAACGCATAACATCATCCTTTTTTAGAATAAATATGACAAGTAAATTATAATAATGGTACCATTTTTATTATCTAGCTGCAAGGGATGATGAAGAGAGTTGATATATATCTTTTTTTAATATTTGTGGTAAAATAATATTTATTAGATTATGTGGTTTACTTTTACTTGCTTTATTTACAACATAGTTACATAAAAGGATAAGGAAGTGCTTATTATGTCGAAATATTTCATCACAGGTGGCGCTGGATTTTTAGGTATTAATTTAGTCAGGTATTTATTAGAAAAGGGACATACAGTAGTGTCCTATGATATTGCAGATTTTAATTACCCTGAAAAGGATCTGGACACTGTTACTGTAGTTAAGGGAGATATAAGAGATAAGAATAGATTAACTAATGCCATGAAAGGCAGCGATATAGTTGTACATGCAGCCGCTGCTTTGCCTCTTTATAAAAAAGAAGATATTTTTTCTACTGATATCGATGGAACAAGAAATGTTCTTGAAGCGTCTTTAGAAAATAGTATAGAGCGGATGATTATGATATCATCAACTGCTGTATACGGTATTCCGGACCATCATCCTTTGTATGAAGACGACGAACTTATTGGAGTTGGCCCCTATGGCGAAGCAAAGATCGCTGCTGAAAAGATTTGTTTAGAGTTTAGGGAAAAGGGGATGTGTGTGCCGATACTTCGTCCTAAATCCTTTATAGGGCCGGAGAGATTGGGTGTATTTGCGCTACTTTACGACTGGGCTAAAGACGGCAAGGGATTTCCTTTGATTGGAAACGGCAAGAATAGATATCAGCTTCTTGATGTATATGATTTATGTGTAGCAATTGAATTATGTGCCACTCTGGATAAGGATAAAGTCAATGAAACATTTAATATTGGAGCTGAAGAATTTACAACAATGGCAGAGGATTATCAAGCGGTTCTCGACATGGCTGGATATGGTAAGAGAATTAAGACATTTCCCGCCGCACCAGTGATCTGGATGTTAAGGCTGCTTGAAGCGCTGAATTTGTCTCCCCTATATAAATGGGTTTATGAAACTGCATCGAAAGACTCTATTGTTTCAATAGAGAAGGCTAAAAGAGTGCTTGGGTTTAAGCCCATTTATTCAAATAAGGATGCTTTATGCAGAAACTATCAGTGGTATCTTGATAATCTGGATAAGTTTGGTAATGAAACAGGCGTGTCACACCGTGTACCTTGGAAGCAGGGTATATTGAAGCTTATAAAACAATTATTTTAATAAAAAAAGAATATTCGAGAGAAAAAAATTAAATATATGGGAAATAGACAGGAATTTTATAATAAATAAAGAATAATAAGTTATAAATTATTATAAGAGAGAAAAATAACGGGAGCCCATTTGGAAATGCTGGAGGAAAAGCTGCAAAAGGTTTACAGTAAATACGATATTGAAGGAACATTTGAAGGATATACTCTATGCACAAGCGGCCACATTAACGATACATATCATGTTAGGTTTGCTTTGGGAAATAATAAACATAAGGAATATATTTTTCAGAGAATTAACCATCATGTTTTTAAAGATCCGGCAGGAATTATGAGCAATATTAGAAAAATAACCCAGCACTGGCAGTCAGCAAAAATTAAACCTGGTTGTGATATTGTAAATTTTCTGGACAGTAAAGATGGAGATAATTATGTAGTACTTGATGGAGAGTACTGGAGAGTGAGCCCTTTTATAGAAAATTCCATAAGCTATGAGACGGTAGAGAATCCTGAATTGCTAAGTAATGCAGGATATGCTTTTGGCCAGTTTCAATATGTTCTGTCTGATTTCCCGGCTCACCTTCTTAAGGAAACCATACCTGATTTTCATAATACCAAAAAGAGAATGGATGATTTTTTCAATATAGTAGCTCTTGATCCCATTGGACGGGTAAAAGAAGTTGAAAGAGAAATCAAATTTATTGAAAAATACCTTGATATTGCAGTGAAATTGGTAGAAATGCAGGATAGGGGGGAGATTCCACTTCGAGTAGTTCATAATGATACAAAATATAATAATATTCTTATAGACAAAGATAACAATAAACCTTTATGTATTATAGATCTGGATACTGTCATGCCCGGCCTAAGCATGTATGACTTTGGAGACGCTATCCGTTTTGCAGCTAATAGGGCAGTGGAAGATGAGACAGACTTGTCAAAGATTGGTCTGGCTATTGAAAATTTTGAAGCTTTTGCCAGTGGTTTTATCAGTGCTTCAAAGGATTTCTTAACAAAAAAAGAACTGGACAACATGGCTTTGGGAGCAGTAGTAATAACTATTGAGCAAGCTTCCCGCTTTCTTGCTGATTATATAAATGGAGACAAGTATTATCGTATAAACAGGCAGAGTCATAATCTGGATAGGGCAAGATGTCAGATTAAACTGGCGGAGGATATGATCCTGAATTATGATGTTATGAGAAATACTATTGACAGACTTATGGCATATGTATAAAGAATAATAATGAGACACAAGGACAGACATATTTTTCCGCAATCGATGGTTTTGACGGAATATCTCTGTTAGCATTGTCATGGGAGAACTGCACGTAAGAATTCTATGGCATGTTAAAGAGGGTTTAATTATATGTCACAAAGAAAGAAGAGAATTCGTATGCTGAGAAATATTGTCAGCCTGTATCTTTTTGTTTCAATAATAATGATATTGTATTTCTCAACCAGTATAATTAGCAGAAGCAGGTTAAGAAATTCAAGAATCTTTACCATTTCATATTTATGTGCATTATTATATCTGTTTGGCTATTTGCTTGAATTAAATAGCGCTACCCTTGAACAAGCCATCTTCTGGAACCAGGTTCAATATTTCGGACTTCCTTTTTTCCCGGCTCTTTTGTTTGTCCTGGCACTTATATATACAAACAAGATTACTTATTACAATATATGGAAAATATTTATATTTTTTATAATACCATTCTTAACTTTTATAATAAGGCTTACCAATTCATACCATCATTTGTATTATAAATCTTTTAGAATTAAAGAAATACTTGGTTTTAATTTACTTATACTGGAGAAAGGTCCCTGGTATTATATATATGGTATTTATTT
Source organism: Clostridiaceae bacterium (assembly GCA_012840395.1). Taxonomy (NCBI): domain Bacteria; kingdom Bacillati; phylum Bacillota; class Clostridia; order Eubacteriales; family Clostridiaceae; species Clostridiaceae bacterium. The sequence goes on from DULL01000015.1 coordinate 4,197, forward strand.
GGTTTTTACAATGATCATAACAAGTTTTTTGTTATATGAAGAATACAAAAAGAATGTACGATATGAACGTTCAAAATTGAATATTTTGTTTGCAGCCTCTGTAATCCCATATATTGGTCTTCTTATTATATTATTTGATTTAAGTGAATTTGCTTTGGATTATGCTGCTTTTATTATGCCTGTTTCTTTGTTCTTATTTATGTATACCATATTTAGATTTTATTTTTTAGATGCAAGGGTTATGGCCCATGACAACATATTTGATAATGGTATTGACGCCATGATTCTTTTGGATATGGAACACAGAGTAATTGATTATAACAGGGCGGCACAGAATTTTTTTACTTCCTGCAATTTAATACTACGAAAAGCTAATATTGAGGATATTATCGATAATAATAAGGAATTGCTGGATTTCATTAAGGGAGAGTCTTCCAGGGAATACAAGTTGAAAAATGGTGGAATGACAAAATTCTTTGAGATTAATTCAACATTTTTAAAAAATACATATGGAAAGGAAGTCGGCATTTTAAAAAGTATCAGAGATATTACCGATAAAAAATTGATACAGCAGAAGCTGGAGGTACTGGCTATCGTTGACGAATTGAGCGGATTATTTAACAGGAGACACTTTATGAAACTGGCACATAATGAGTTCATAAAGGCTAAAGTTTTAAACCAGGTATTTTCTATCATCATGGTAGATATTGACCGCTTTAAAAATATTAATGATTCTTACGGCCATTGTGCAGGAGATGCTGTAATTAGGGAATTTGGTAAAATAATCAATGATAATATCAGAAAAAGTGATATTGCAGGCAGACTTGGAGGAGAAGAGTTTGCAATAATAATGACCAATACTCCTATTGAGAAAGCTAGATTAGCTGCTGAAAGATTCAGAGAAATAGTTGAAAGTAAAAAAATATTTTATGAAGGAACCTATATTGAGCTTACTGTAAGCATTGGAGTTGCCTCTTATTCCAATGGAGCAAAAAATTTGGAAGAGATAATGAAACAGGCAGACCAGGCATTATATGAGTCTAAAGCGAATGGAAGAAATCTGGTAACATTATTCAGACTTAGATAATGAATAATCCTTTCTTTAAGCGAAGCGAGTTTGCCAAGTTAATGATACCTCAATAAAACTTCCTCCATTTTTTTGACAGGATACCAAATATAAGCCAGCATCCCAAAACGGCTGCACTCAAATAACCTGCAAAGCCTAATACTGGAATTCCAAAGAATTTTGGGGTCATGTCTGTTGTGCATATTAAACTGGAGCCGATCAACAGTGCAGCAATTATAATACATACAACCAGTTTATCTGCTATATTGTCCATATGACGTAAAATGTCACCAGCACCGGTAATATCCACATTCAACTTTGCTCTTCCTCTGGATACCGCTTTAAGTACATCTGATATCTGAGCAGGCAGTGATATGCCTTTTTTTGAAATATTATACAGAGATTCTATAGAAGTGGACAGTTCTTTTAAAACATTAATATCAAATAAAATCGACTTTGACATATGATTAGTTATTACCTGGATAAAGTTTATGTCTGGACTGCATGCCGCCAGCACTCCTTCAATGGTAAGTATCCCTCTTCCAAGCATAGATAAACCCTGAGGTGTGGAAATGTTGTGGCAGTTAGCTATTTCAAACATCTTGGAAAGAAGTTCACCTAAGTTTAAGTTTGCAAGTTCTATATCACTGTATCGTATTAGTATTTGATCCAAATCTTCATAAAGGCTGCCATAATTTACTTTACCTTTAACAGTACCCATGGCTGACAGAATATTTATGAGTTCATCTATATCCCTGTCAACAACTGCAGTTACTGCCTTTTTAAGCAACGTTCTGTCACGGTTTGTCAACCGTCCTACCATTCCCAGATCCAGCCAAACAATCTTTCCATCTTTTATTATAATATTCCCCGGATGGGGATCTGCATGGAAAAAGCCGTCATCTAAAATCTGCTTGGTGTAATTCTCGGCCAGTTTCATTCCAATTTCATTTATGTTATAACCCATCTTTTTTAGGTTGTCGATGTCATTTATAGGAATTCCTTCTATGTACTCCAGTACTAGAACTTTAGTTGTAGTCAGTGATTTTTCAACCTTTGGGAAATATATATTTTCAACGTCTCTGTTTAGTTTTGTGAATTCTTCAATATTATTTGCTTCAATGAGAAAATTCATTTCCTGCTGAGCTGCAGCCCACATTTCATCCAAAATAATTCTAAAATCAATGGCTTCTCCGGTTATGCCGATTATTTTCATTATACCTGCAGCTTTTTTCAGCAACTGGATATCTTCCTGCATTATTTGGTATATACCGGGGCGTTGTACTTTAACAACCACTTTATTTCCATTTTTCAATGTGGCTTTGTGTACCTGGGCTATAGAGGCTGAGCCTATTATTTCCTTTGATATGTTAGAAAAGACCTTATCTACAGAAAAGCCATATTCCTCCTCAATAGTATTAATGATCTCCTCGAAGGGAACCGGCTTTACATCAGTACGAAGGCCTTCGAGAGCATCACAGTAAGCGCGGGGTAATATGTCCGGGCGCATTGACATAAACTGCCCAAGCTTTATGTAAGTTGGACCTAAGTCCTCAAGAATTGATCTTAGCTGCTGAGGAGATATTCCCCGGATTATGCCGTGACGTTTCAGCACCAGTGCTATATCCTTTAATCTCATATTAACTCTTTCTCCTTTGTGGAATAAAGCTTTTCAGCATTCTTTATATATACTAATTGTATGGTTAAAGAGACAGTAATTCAAGAGCAGATAGAGGAAAAAAGAAAATGGGTACTTTACTTGAAAAAATGAAAAGGGGGAAGGTATCCTGTTTCTTACAATAATTAGGAACCTTCCCTTGACTTCTTGATGCTTTGTTAAATCCACTAGCTTCTATTCAATAAGTCTTCCATATCCTTCTTCAAGAGTTTAAGGCCTTCTTCAACATCCAGATTCTCTTGAATTATTCTGGTTATGGCTTTTCCAAGCAAGTAGTTATTGAATACAAGAGCTCCTGCCTTTCTTGCTTCAATAGTGTCACAAGGATAGCCAAACCAGCCGCTTTGGCCGAGGGACATATCTATCATTATTTTACAATATGGGTCTGTGGACCATGGCTCAATCTCTGCGGCATCTTCAAAAACAGGAGGATTTAGTGGTGCAGACAAAGCCACAAAACTATTGTACCATTCTTTTTCACAAAGAAATTCCAATAGCTGCTGGGCTGCATCCACATGTTTGCATTTTGCATTAATGGCAAAACCTCCGGTTGTAAACATTTTCGTAAAATGGCCTACACTTCCTTTAGGCAGAGTAGTTGCACCGGTATTTTCTAACAGGTCCTCATAGTCCTTATTACCTTTCATAGCATTAACAACCGTAAAGGGATTGAAAATTAGGGCTGATTCTCTGAGCAGATAAGAGTTATTGTTTCCACCTGCGTCCCAGGTAGTGGCAGCTTTCGGAACTGCTCCAGCTTTGTACAGCTCCACATATTTTTGTACAACTTTAATGGTTCCAGGCTGCACGGGATCAGGGTTGCCATCTTTATCAAACAGTGCGCCACCCTCTGACCAAATCCAAAGACGTAATGCTGTTTCTCCATCATTGTCAGTGGGACCGCAACCTATTCCTAGGCCATAGATGCCGTTTGAGGGATCGCTTACCTTTAGGGCTGCTTCACAAATTTCATCCCAGGTTTCGGGAAGCTTATCATAACCTGCTTTCTTAAATAAGTCGGTTCTGTAAACTCCAGGCTGGCCTGATGTAAAGAATGGTATTGCATAAACTTTTCCTTCTGCGGTTAGATGTTCAACATAGCCTTCTATAAATTTCCTGCCGGTGTTTTTTTCGATTTCTCTATAAATCTGGGTGATATCAAGGAAAGGAATATTTGGATATGTGATATTAATATGGTCAGGGCGCATGCACATTACATCTGGAAGAGCACCTGCTTCCAGTGATGCAGTAAATTTGGGAGTATAGGTGGTTTCGGGTACTGTTTCAACTACCACATTAACACCTGAAGTCTGAGAGAATTTCTGAATTTGGTCTATTACGCGCTGGTCGGTTTCATTGGAGAATGTTTGAAATGTCCATACCTTAAGGGTGAAGTCTTTCTTCTCTACAGTCGTTGTTGCATTGCTATCCTGGCTGGCAGTTTGTTCTTTGGTAGTCGGTGTTTCGCTTTTTTGGCAGCCTGCAAACATGGATACAACCATAGCAAGTACCAATAGAACGATAAGAGCTTTTTTGAACATTTAGTTACCTCCTTGTACAATTATTATTGTATTAAATCAGTGACTAAAGCCACTGTTCGACCCATCAATAATCATAGTTAACATAACACTTTAAACTTCATACTTTTCCAAACATCAAGCACATCATCCGGCTTCACA
>DULL01000016.1 GCA_012840395.1 Clostridiaceae bacterium
AACATCCAGCTAAAGTAATAGCATAATCTTGTAAAAGTAATTTCCGCTTTCTGTATCCCCACAGATTCGTAAAACTTAATTCCGCTGTCTATGATTTCGGGGTGGAATTTACTTTTTCAAATGAGGTATAAATATAAACGGAAACTTTATTTTTAGCGAATCTTTTATAGAGTTGTACAATAATGTATAATAATAAATATTATTTTTTAATTTTAAATAAATTAAATGAGGTGTTATTATGAATAATGTACCACTTTATGATGTCAGGCCTATTCGTGACATAAAGGATATGTTAAACTCAAGTGTGTCACTTTATAAGGATAGAGCAGCTTTTTGGGTAAAATCAAAAACAAGTGGGAATTACGAACCAATTACCTATGGCAGATTGAAAGAAGATGTTGATGCTCTTGGTACTGCATTAATTGACCTGGGTTTGAAAGGAAAAAGAATAGCATTAATCGGAGAAAACAGGTATGAATGGGCAATATCTTATTTAGCTACTGTAAACGGGGTTGGCATAATAATACCTTTAGACAGGGAATTGCCCGAGAACGAAATAGAAAGCCTTCTTACAAGATCAGCAGCAAATGCATTAATATTTACTTCATACAACAAAGAATCAGTTTTAAATATTTCCAGTAGAATTAATAATATACAATATTATATTTATGCTGATCATGATATTGAAAGCAATAAAGTAATTTCTTTAAACAGTTTGATTGAAAAAGGTAAAGAGTTGATAAATAAAGGAGACCGGAGTTACATTGATGCAGAAATTGATCCGGAAGCATTAAGTATATTGCTCTTCACCTCTGCAACTACTGACAAGGCAAAAGCTGTAATGCTCTCCCACAGAAATGTATGCAGCAATCTTTCAGCAATGTCATCCATGGTTTATATAGACGAAAAAGATGTTTTTCTGTCTGTTCTTCCTATTCATCATACATATGAATGTACCTGTGGTTTTTTATGCCCTATTTACAGAGGATCATCCATTGCCTATTGCGAAGGTTTAAGGCACATACCAAAAAATCTTCAAGAATCAAAGGCTACAATAATGCTGGCTGTACCGCTTATTTATGAAGCTATATACAGACGGATATGGGATCAGGTTTCTAAAAAACCAGGACTTGAGAAAAAGCTTAAAATTGCTATTAAAATAAGCAACATGTTGAGAAGTATCGGAATAGATATAACAAGAAAAATATTCTCTGAAATACATAAAGTTTTTGGCGGCAACCTAAGACTGTTCATCAGTGGCGCCGCAGGTATAGATCCTGCTGTAGCCAAAGGATTCAGGGACCTGGGAATACATTTTATACAAGGCTATGGTCTTACTGAATGCTCTCCTATTGTAGCCTTAAACCGTGATGTAGTTTTCCGTGATTCTGCTGCGGGCTTACCCCTTCCAAATGTTGAGATGAAAATTGATAACCCTGGTGCGGACGGAATAGGCGAAATTGTTGTTAAGGGTCCTAATGTTATGATGGGATACTATGAAAACCCTGAAGCAACTAAACAAGCTTTAAGAGATGGCTGGTTTTATACCGGAGACCTGGGATATATTGATAACAACGGATTTGTATATATAACTGGCAGAAAGAAAAATGTCATCGTTACAAAAAACGGCAAAAATATATATCCTGAAGAAATTGAAACTCTACTTAACAGAAGCCCATATATAAGTGAATCCCTGGTATATGGCAAGGAAGATGAAGTCTATGGAGATGTAGTTGTTTCTGCAATTATCGTTCCGGACATGGATAAAATAAAAGAAGATTTTGGTGATGCTACGTTAGATAAACAGGACATTCATGATCTTGTTTATAAAGAAGTAAAAGCAGTAAATAAATCTCTTGTCACATATAAATATATAAAGGATTTTAGTATAAGAAACGAGGAATTTGCAAAAACCACCACAAGAAAGATCAAGAGATATATGGAGCAAGTGAATAAATAGATATGAGAAGGAATTCAGACAGATTTATTCATAATATTATATATAGTAACAGTAGCGCAGGAAAAAACGCCGAAATCACAGATACAGCCTACCTGCAAAAACAGTTAAGAAAATATAAGATACGATTTTTCAGGGTATTGTTTTTATTTCTGGCGTTTTTAATTCTTGTGTCTGTATATATTTACTTAAACTACGATTATCTTGTTTTTAAACACTTGATTGCTCAAAACTATATATATACCGAAGCGCTGGATCAACTATATAAAGAGGAACTTAAGAGAGATATTAATGGAAAATATTATTCCTTTTTTGACAACCTTGTTATATCAACTATGACTAAAAAGATAAGGGAATTAAACAATGACAGATATACTTACCAGTATATTCCTGAGCAATATCAACAATACAAGCTTGAGGAAATGGAAACAGCAGCTTTATCGGAAATTCAGGAGTTAAACGATACTACAGTTTTATTACGCCTCACCAATTTTTCATCTTACACCGAAAAATTTATGAAAAACAATTATTCCATACTAAAAAAATATCCTAATATAATCATTGATCTAAGAGATAATTATGGTGGGGATATTAATGTAATGGCTCGTATATCTGATTTGTTTCTACCAAAAGGAAGTATTATTGCCACGGATAAAATGAGGCTTTTTAACAGGGTATACAAAGCAAAAACCGCTAAAACTCTTGAATATGAGAACATTATTATATTGCAGAACAAAAATACTGCCAGTGCCTCGGAAAATATGATTGTTGCCTTAAATGAAAATCTTAATAATGTAACTTTAATTGGTGAAAAAACTTTTGGTAAAGGTATCGGACAATTTACTCTCCCCTTAAGAAGAGGTTTTGCCGTTAAAGCTACGGTTCTGCTTTGGTATGGACCTGAAGGTAACAATATTCATGGTTATGGCATTGAACCACATATTGAATATGCGGGAGATGATATTATAGAATTTGCTCTCAGCAAAATCAGCTGAAGCACAGGGACGGTTCTTCTGCTTCCTTCTTCTGTTATTTTACTATTTTCTTCTTCTGTTTCCTTCTTATGCATTTTCTGCTTATATTTACCAAGATTTCCTCTTGTATATATTTCCCGTTTTTGTTATTCTGCTTTCCTAAGTTTCTACTCTTTCTTCTAATGTTTATATTCCAGCAACAAATTTAGTTCTTTCTCAGTGAGCTCCCTGTACTCTCCTGGCTTAAGAGTTTCATCGAGCTTCAGTGATGCCATTTCCAGTCTTTTTAGGAACCTAACTTTACTTCCGGCAGCTAAAAACATTCTTTTAACCTGGTGAAATTTTCCCTCATAAATTATTACTTCAGCTTCTGAATATCTGCCTGATTTAATAATTATCAACTCTGATGGAAGTGTTTTATAACCATCATCAAGTATAATACCTTCACTAAACTTTTTTACAGTGTCATTATCAATAATTCCTTCTACTAAAGCATAATATTTTTTGGCAATATGTTTTTTGGGAGAAAGCAGTTCATGGGCAAGCATACCGTCATTTGTCAACAGAAGAAGCCCTTCGGTATCAATATCAAGTCTACCCACAGGGAAAAGTCCTATTTTTTTTAGCCTTTCATCAAGTAAGTCAACTACTGTTTTTAATTTATCATCGTAGGTTGCAGAAATAACTCCCTGGGGTTTGTTCAACATTATATACACAAACTTTTTATATTTAACTACTTCCCCATTTATTTCAACAACGCTCTCTTCCGGATAAACATGCATACTGCTGTCGGAGGCAATAGTCCCATCCACTATTACTGCTCCTTGTTTTACAAGCTGCTTAATTTCTTTCCGTGAGCCATAACCAAGATTTGACAGCATTTTATCTAATCTGATTGTATTACTCATACCATTTTTCTCCATCCACTGGGATACAGATTTTTCAAATATTCTCCTGTTTGCTTTGCCCAGCCAATTGTAAATCCATCAACACATACAGCAGTTAATCCCTTCATCCCGATTTCCATGATGGTCTCTCCTTTAAGGTAACTGGCTATTTCTCTACTATCTGCTTTAAAATCTATTGTTCTTTTTACATCCTCTTTCTTCAAAGATATCACAAATGAATGAGATGGTTCAAATCTGTTTTCCCTGAAACTTCCAACAAGCAATCCAGGCTTAATTACTTTTATGCCGCTCATATCAGGAAGGTTTCCAGGAGTTACATACAAATAATTTCCTCTTAATTCAAAATTTCCTTCCAATCTTATATTTAAATTTTCCTCTTCAAACTGTCGGTATATTTCAAGTATTCCCTGTAATTTATTATTATATTGGCTATTATTTTCTCCATTTCTTTTATTGGTTTTTTTAATGCAATTATTTATTAAACAGGAAGTCTCATCTTTCCCTTTTTTCTTTAGCAAAGCAGTAAAATGGCCTTCACCTTCAAGTTTATGAGGCCATAGCCGGGCAGCATTGGCTATTTCCTTTCTTCCTCCGCACCAGTCTGTTCTTCCGGGTTCAACACCATTTTTATTTGGAATTTTAACAGTTTCATACTCTGAGTGTTTGTCAATAAATTCTGCAATTATTATCTCATTTTCTTCAGGAGAAAAAGTACATGTTGAATAAATCAGATATCCGCCTTCTCTTAACATTATATCAGCGCTTTCAAGGATTTCCCTTTGTATTGCCGCACATTTGGAGGATTTATATTTCTCCCAGCTTCTTGCAGCTGATTCATCTTTTCTGAACATACCTTCACCCGAACAAGGTGCATCTACCAGTATCTTGTCAAAAAAACCTTTGAATTTAACTGCAAGAACTTCCGGACTCTCGTTTGTAACAACAGCATTTTTTACTCCGCATAACTCAATATTTTTCACAAGTGCTTTTATCCTTTGAGAACTAATATCATTTGAAACAATAATTCCTTCTCCTCTCATAGCTGCAGCTATTTGTACGGTTTTACCGCCAGGGGCGGCACACAGGTCAAGAATACGTTCTCCTGGAGATGCCTGTAATATTGTGCCTGGAAACATGGCACTCGGTTCCTGTATGTAGTATAATCCTGCATGATAGTATGGGTGTTTGCCGGGATTCTCTTCTTCAGGGTAATAGAACCCTTCCTTTGTCCACGGAACCGGCCGTAGCTTAAAGGGAGATATATTCAGAAATTTATCCACGGACACCTTTAATGTATTTACTCGCAAACCGTAATATCTCGGTTTGTTATATGATTCAAGGAAAAGTTGATACTCCTCATTTCCTAAAAGCATTCTCATTTTATCTAAAAATTCACCAGGCAGTTTCATTTTATTCTCCTATGTATCCCACTTATATATAATTTCGTTATTGTTTATTATACAATATAAATTTCCTGTTTTCCCTTTAATATTCTTCTTATAATTTGTATTTTCTTTTAAATATTCTTCTTGTAATTTAATTTATATCGTGTTAGAATTATTGTTGCATAAATAATAAGGCCCATTGGTCAAGTGGCCTAAGACGCCGCCCTCTCACGGCGGTAACAGGGGTTCGAATCCCCTATGGGTCACCAAAAAAGCCATCCTTAGAAGTAAGGGTGGCTTTTTTATGTGTGTGTGCCACGCATGGCACGTAGCTAGGCGGTGAAAGTCCGCTGTGGGGGCAGGCAGTTGCCAACCACTAGCAGACGGCAAGGGTGTCCATCGCGAGGTGGAATCTGAAGGAAGCCGGAAGCAA
>DULL01000017.1 GCA_012840395.1 Clostridiaceae bacterium
AGTGTTTTCTCAATGACAGTATACCTTTTAAGCTGCTCTTGTGACATTAGATAATACACCTTGCCCTTCATAGTGACATTTTATCAAAATAATTAACAAGGTGACATTATCATAAAATAAACACACAAAATTTAAAAAAGAGTTGACAACTTAATGCTTTGATTTTATAATATTTAAGTGTTCACGGTTTATGCGCCATTAGCTCAGTTGGTAGAGCACCTGACTCTTAATCAGGGTGTCCCGGGTTCGAGTCCCTGATGGCGCACCAGAGATAGGACTTTGCCATATAGCAAAGCCTTTTTTTTATTTTTGTTTTTCCTCTTATCTTATTAAAATTATTATCATTAATGGTTAAAACTGTTATATCACAAAAATATAATTTTTGCTGAATATTAAAAATGTAAAAATATAACAGAGGAATTGGATGATATTTGTAGAATTCTATCCAGAAATGAGTAATACTAGTTAATAAAATAAAAGGGAGATACAAATGAAGAAAATAAGTATTTTGATTGCTGATGATCATAGTATTATTAGACAGGGTATCAAACAGATTATAGAGCATGAAGAAGATATCATAGTGGTTGCACAGGCATCCAACGGCGGTGAGGCAATAAAACTTGCCAGAGAATACAAACCAGATGTTGTCCTTATGGATATTAATATGCCGGGTATTGATGGTTTACAGGCAATCAAAGAACTAAAGTCAGGTGTAAATAGTATTAAAATAATAGTTCTCACTATTCACGAGGACAGAGAGTATTTATTCAAGACACTCAAAATGGGTGTGGACGGATATGTTCTCAAGGATGCTGAACCTAATGTTTTGATTGAAGCTATTAGAAATGTATACAAAGGACAAACTTACATACAGTCAAATATGACAAAAGAACTGGTGAAGGAATTCACAAGGGTTACTACCCGCGAAAAAAGAAAAGACAGTGTAAATAATCTCACGCAAAGGGAATTGCAGGTTTTGGAACTTATTACCGAAGGTATGATAAATAAAGAAATTGCCCAGCGCCTATATATAAGTGAAAAAACTGTAAAGAACCATATTTCAAGTATTTTCAAAAAATTGAACGTGTCCGACAGGACTCAGGCAGCCGTATATGCCCTAAAGAATAATATAAGATGTTCTAAATACTAATCGATAATTACTAATCGATGTTTGTTTTCAATTTCGTAAACAATGATAACATCTTGGGAGGCTTTTAAATGATCGGAACAGGAACAATAGTAAACGTTGCGGTAGTAATAGCAGGTGGTTTTATTGGATCATTCATTAAGAGAGGTCTGCCTGAAAGATATAAAAATATAGTTGTTCAGGCCATAGGACTTTCTGTATTTATAATAGGTATTTCAGGAACCTTACAAGGAATGTATAAAGTTATAGATGGTGGAAATCTTGACAGGCAATATCTCATGACAATGATTTTCAGCCTTATAATCGGAGGATTGGCAGGAGAACTTATTAATATAGAAGATAAACTTGATAAAATAGGTATCTGGTTTCAGAATAAATTTTCCCGTGAAGGAGGAAATTTTGCTCAGGGTTTTGTAACAGCAAGCCTTATTTTTTGTGTGGGTGCCATGGCTGTAGTAGGTTCCCTTGAAGACGGTTTGACGGGCAATCCTTCTACTTTGTTTGCTAAATCCATTCTAGATGGTGTTATGGCCGTTATCCTGGCATCTACAATGGGTATAGGTGTTGCATTTTCAGCCATACCAGTTTTGGTGTATCAAGGAAGTATAACATTGCTTGCCGGCCTTATAAAACCATTGCTTACTGATACAGTAGTGAGCCAGATGTCTATGGTTGGCAGCATTCTCATACTAGGCATAGGAATAAATATACTTGAAATAAAAAAGATTAAGGTAGGAAACTTGCTTCCGGCATTATTTGTTCCGCTAGCTTATTACATGATAATTCTTTTGTGGAAAACAATATTAGGTCTGGTTTAAATAATATTAATTTACAGGTTAATTAATTATATATTGACTTTGAGTATAGTACATAGTAATATATATTTCAAATGTCAGTTGTTACTACCTTGGTATTTATCGTAACGTAATATTTGGAACATATATCATAAAATATTGCCAATAAACCATGAAGGGGAGTAGTAGTCAAGATAGTTCCTTAAGAGAGTTGCTGTTTGGTGGGAGGCAATGGATTACTTGATGAATCTCGCCCCGGAGTTTTCAAGCTGAAAGTATAGTAGGCTTGAACGGATTTCACCGTTAATGGAAAGTACTATATGTACATAAAGTGGGTACATTTTTGTACCAACTAGAGTGGTACCGCGGAAGGTATGCCTTTCGTCTCTGGAAAAAGGAGATGGAAGGCTTTTATTTTTCTATATTAATAAGTGTAATTTGAAATCGGAATGAGGTGTTAATATGGGTGAATTATTAAATATAACGGTGGGCGATTTACTTGACCAGATTGCAGAAAAATATCCAGATCATGATGCAGTTATTTATACTGACCGGCCATTTAGAAAAACTTATTCACAGTTCAGGGATTTATGCAACCAGGTGGCTAAGGGTATGATTGCCATGGGCATAAAGAAAGGAGACCATGTTGCCATTTGGGCTACAAATTATCCTGAATGGATTCTTGCACAATTTGCCACTGCAAAAATTGGAGCTGTACTTGTAACCGTAAATACAAATTATAAGGTTTTTGAAACTGAATACCTTCTTAGACAGTCTGACGCCAAAACATTAATACTTATTGAAGGTTTTAAGGATTCAAATTATGTAGATATTATTTACCAGATTTGCCCTGAATTAAAGGATTGTGAACCCGGAAAACTTAATTCGTCAACTTTGCCTTATTTGAAAAATGTAATCTATATAGGCGATAAAAAATATCCCGGAATGTACAATTGGAACAATCTTTATGAAATGGCTGATCAAGTAACTGATGAAGAATTATATGAAATTCAGAAAAACCTTGATGTAAATGATGTTATAAACATGCAGTACACATCGGGTACCACCGGTTTTCCTAAGGGAGTAATGCTTACCCATTATAATATAGTAAATAACGGTAAATCTATTGGTGACTGTATGAACCTAACCTATAAAGATAAATTATGTATTCCGGTGCCTTTTTTCCACTGCTTCGGGTGTGTTCTAGGAGTTATGGCATGTGTAACTCATGGGTCAACCATGGTTCCTATTGAGTATTATCAGCCATTAAAAGTATTAGAGGCACTACAGAGTGAGGAATGTACAGCAGTACACGGCGTACCTACAATGTTTATTGCCATGCTGGAACATCCCGAATTTAAAAAGTTCAAATTTACCAAATTACGCACAGGAATTATGGCAGGATCACCTTGCCCTGTAAAAGTAATGAAGCAAGTTGTAGAAGAAATGGGAGCCTCAGAGATTACTATTGCCTATGGGCAGACTGAAGCTTCTCCAGTATGTACCCAGACCAGGTATAATGACTCTTTTGAACATAAAGTTTCAACAGTTGGAAAAGCATTGCCTAATATGGAATGCAGGGTAGTTGACCCCAATACAAATAAAGAAGTACCTTATGGAACTCCAGGAGAGTTCGTAGTAAGGGGTTATAATGTCATGAAGGGATATTATAAAATGCCTGAAGCAACCGCACAGGTTATTGATTCAGAAGGATGGCTTCACACAGGGGATCTTGCTACTATGGATAAAGACGGATATTTCAAGATAACAGGCCGTATAAAAGACATGATAATAAGAGGCGGAGAGAATATTTATCCAAAAGAAATAGAGGAATTTCTGTATACTCATCCTAAAGTAAAGGATGTGCAGGTTGTTGGTGTACCTGACAAGCAGTATGGCGAAGAGATAATGGCTTGTATTATATTAAAGGATGGCGCCGAATGTACGGAAGATGAGATAAAGGAATTTGTCAGATCTCATATGGCAAGGCATAAAACACCTAAATATGTTAAGTTTCTTAGCACTTTCCCAATGACTGCCAGTGGCAAAATACAAAAATTTAAATTAAGAGAAATGGGAATAGAGGAATATGGTTTGCAGGACGCTGCCTCTATAGAAACAGCTTAAAATTGCAAAGGGATGCCTTTTAAAAGGGACACTCCATGAAAGGAGTGTCCCTTAACCTTAAACCTCCTCGGTTTTCATAACCATTATTTTGCAATAATCATTCCACTTTTTACCGGGCTCTATTATGTATAGACCTGTTACTTCGGGAGGCAGCTTAATATTAGGAGCATTTACAGCCCATGTTTGAGGCTCGGGGCATACAAAGCCCTGGTTTCCGTCAGCATTCCATATCATCCAGTGTTTAAATCCTTCACCCACTTCATATACCAGATCTATATTCTTTGAAGTGTCTCTCAGTATTGCACCATGAAATTCACTTGCTCCAATATGTAAAGGTTCAGCTGTAAAATGGCCGTCCATAGGAAATTCTCCTGGATTAATTCCTTCTTTTCTAATAGGTATGTACCTTTCATAAGGAGTCAATAGTCTGCCGGTAGGAAGCATTCGGTCGTTTAACTCCCATAGTTTTCCTGCAGAGACTATCAAGCGGTAATCTTCCTTAGTGCTATCCTTGCGGAAAGGAAAATTAAAAACAGTGTGGAATCCAAACCCCATTGGCATAGGTGAACTGCTGTTATTTTCGATTGTTATTTCCTGCCTGAGCCCTTCAGAGGATAACCTGTTAATGATGGTAATCTTAAATTCATGTGGGAAATATTGATAAAAATCGGTAGAATCATCTGCAACAAAGGTTACCTCCACTTCTGCAGCTCCATCCGGAAGTATTTCCATTCTGGTGGTTTCCCACTTTTGATAGAATAAGAAACCATGGCAATGGTTATTCCTGGATTCTTCGTTTATCGGAAAAACATATTTTCTTCCGGCTGCTTCAAAAATTCCATCTTCAATTCTATTAGGTGGAAAGAGTATAGGAATACCATAAACTACAGGAAAGCCTCTAAATGCATTGACTTCTTCAGGACTTCTTAAAATGTCGCAATCCAGATCAATATTTCTCAAACTTACTACATTTGCACCTACACCAGGCAGCATGACTGCCTCATATCCTCCAGAACAAAACTTTATTGATGGTTCTCCCTGCCAGGAGCCTTTTTCTACTTTTGTTCCACAACAGTATGTTTCTAACATCTCAGCACCTCCAAAAATTTTAATTACTATTGTTAATTAATGTTAACTAATTTATATCAAAGTACCAGAAGGTTTTCAAGAATTCTGAAAAAATAGGTTGAAAGTTTTCAAACATATGAGATTTTATCAGGAATCTCATTAAATTCATGGTATAATATATGAAACAGTTTAGTCCAAAGCATACTGTAAAAAGGTATGGACCCTTAATATTCGATGAGAAAGGGATTGATGCAAATCATGGATTTCATTGAAGAAATAAATAAAAGAGTACTTGTATATGATGGTTCAAAAGGTTATTTACTGCAAAAAATGGGGCTTAAGGGTGGAGAATGTCCTGAACTTTGGAATGTAGACCGAAAAGATGAAGTAAAAAAAATATATACGTCATACAGGGACGCTGGTGCAGATGTAATACAAACCAACACTTTCCAGGGAAACAGATATCAATTGGATAAATATGGCTTAGGTAATAGGACATACGAACTTAACTATGAGGGAACAAAGCTTGCTAAAGAAGTTATGGGGACGAGAGGTTTCGTCGCAGCTTCCATAGGACCTGTTGGAAGACTTTTTGAGCCTTCAGGGGATCTGACTTTTAATGAAGCATATAGTATTTATAAGGAGCAGGTTATGGCTGTAGCAGATGGAGGAGCAGACATAATTAACTTTGAAACATTTACAGATCTGGCAGATATGAGAGTTGCTCTCATTGCTGCAAAGGAAACCTGTGACCTTCCTGTTATATGTTCAATGGCATATGAAGAAAATGGCAGAACTATGATGGGATCAGATCCATATCTTGTAACCGAGGTACTAAAATCACTTGGAGCTGATATGGTAGGTGTTAACTGCTCTTTTGGCCCTGAACATATGATTGGCATAGTTACGGAAATGTCCAGGGCGGGTGGCATTTTTTTTAGCGTAAAGCCTAACGCTGGTTTGCCTGAAATTGTCAATGGCGAGGTTACATATAGAGCTAACCCTGATAATTTTGCAAATCTTTCTCAAAAGTTTATTACCTTTGGAGCAAGACTAATAGGCGGGTGTTGCGGTACTACACCTGAATTTATCAAGGCAATAAAAGAAAAAATTGGCGATACTGAAGTATATAAGGCGGTTTCTCAGGACAGGATAATAATAACGTCACTGACGAAGGTTATTGAGGTGGAAAAAACTGAAAATCTCAGGATTGGCCATTTAAACGTTAATAAGGATGCTGAACTGCTCTATGCTTTGAAAAAAGGGTCGATGGATGAAATTATTGATGCTGTTATGGACTTAATAGGTTCAGATTATGATGCTGTTTATTTGAATGTAGATTCAGCCGGAGGAGGAAAGGATCTATTGGGTAGAGTCCTGGATATTGCACAGGGCTATGTAAAAGATCCCTTTATACTTGAGACCACAAGTCCTGAAGCTTTAGAATACGCTCTGAGATTATACAGGGGTAAAGCCGGAGTTGTTATAAATGATTCAAACAAGAATTACCAAGAAGAGCTTATGGAAGTTGCAGGTTTGTACGGCAGTACTATTCTAAATATTACTGTATGAACTTTAAAGTAGAAATAATTTAAGTTTCATAAAATTTTGTAAAATAAACGTATGATTTTATGCAAGGATTTTGAGATTTTAGAATTATTGACAAAGTATGTATTAGTTAGTATAATTACATTTGTTGGCTTTGTGGTAAAAATAGCAATAATACCCCAACTTCTTTAGGCGGGAAAGGTGGAGAGATACAAGGAGTGGGGCTAATGAAACTGGACGTATCAACTATTACAAAATTAAGCGGCCGCTCAATGGATGTGGAGTTTAATGGAAAAATTGAAGCCTTAAACGATATAGTAAAAGATGGCAAATTTGACACAGTTTTTTTAAAAGGAAAGCTTGTCAATATAGATGGCGTATTAGAGTTAAATGGCCAGATTTCAACCAAGTATAGAACGGGATGCTACAGGTGCCTCAAGGAAGTAACAAAAGAACTGTCTATTAAAGTCAGTGAGAATTTTGTGAGGGAAGGATCCCAAACAGAAAGTGATGAATATACTTATAACGAGAACTATGTAGAATTGGAACAGATGTTAATTGATAATATAGTTCTGCACCTTCCAACGAGAGTGTTATGCTCCGAAAACTGCAAAGGTTTATGTCAAAAATGCGGCTGTGATTTAAACATTAAAAGTTGCCAGTGTAAAGAAGATAATATTGATCCCAGGATGGAAACATTAAAAAAATTTTTTGAAAGTTAATCCATATATAAATTGTTACTGCAATTAATTAAGTACAGGGGCAAGTATCTGTTAAATTGTGATAACTGACCTCTGATATATGATTAGGAGGTGTAATAGATGGCAAATCCGAAACGTAGATGGTCAAAAGCAAGGACCGGCAAGAGAAGGTCACAGTGGAAATTGATGATGCCGACATTGGCTACTTGTCCACAATGTCATGAACTTATGTTGCCTCATAGAGTATGTAAAGCCTGTGGCTACTATGGAGGAAAAGAAGTAGTAAAAAAGGTTGAAGCAAAATAAGAAAATCATTAAAAAAGCAGCAGATAAGACTGCTGCTTTTTGCTAGGAGGAACTTTTTTGAAAAAACAAAATGCGATTGTATCTCACGTTCTTCCAGGAAGTATTGCTGAAGAATCTGGAATTGAAGCCGGGGATATAGTAGTATCCGTTAATGGGGTAAAAATTGAGGATGTATTTGATTATAGATTTCTCATAACAAATGAAAACATTGTATTGGAAGTTTTAAAGAAACACGGTGAGATTTGGGAGATAGAGATCGAAAAAGATGAGTATGAAGATCTTGGCATTGAATTTAATAATTCATTGATGGATGAGTTAAAGCACTGCAGGAATAAATGTATATTTTGTTTTATAGACCAGCTTCCGAAAGGTATGCGTGATACCTTATACTTTAAAGATGATGATTTTAGAATGTCTTTTCTGATGGGCAATTATGTGACTTTAACAAATATTGGGGAGCATGAAATAAATAAGATTATAAAGTACAAGTTGTCTCCTATAAATATCTCTGTTCATACTACCAATCCTGAACTAAGAATATATATGCTTAACAATAGATTTGCAGGTAATATATTAGAAAAGATAAGAAAACTAATAGAAGGCGGTATAACTATAAACTGCCAGATAGTTTTATGCAGGGATATAAATGACGGGAAGGAACTTGACAGGACCATCCAGGATCTCACACAGTTATGCCCGGGCATTAATAGTATTTCTGTAGTCCCTGTAGGAATAACGAAATACAGGCAGAATTTATTTGAATTAAAACCCTTTGACCGGGATTCTTCAGAAAAGGTAATCGAGCAAATAAGTAAGTGGCAAAAAAAATTACTCAATAAATACAGCTCCAGGGCTGTTTACCTGGCAGATGAATTTTATATAATGGCTGGTAAAGATATTCCAGGATATGATGAATATGAGGATTTCCCTCAGATTGAAAATGGGGTAGGATTAATAGCCCTGATGGATTTCGAAGTAAAACAGTATTTTGAGAATATTTTGCAAAATAATAATGATAAAATGATATCAAGGCATGTAAGTATTGCAACGGGAGTTTCAGCTTACGAATATATAAAAAAATGGGCTGATCTGATAGCTGGTGCAATCAAAGGTCTGAAAGTGGATGTTTATAAGATAATAAACAGATTTTTTGGGGAAAATGTTACTGTTGCAGGGCTGATTACCGGCCAGGATTTATTTGATCAATTAAAGGACAAAGTTTTAGGAGAAGAGCTTCTTATAACAAAATCTATGCTAAAATCAGGAGAAGAAGTTTTTCTTGATGATTACACTTTGGATATGCTCAGAAGCAAACTGAATACAAAAATTATTTCAGTGGATAATAAGGGAGAAGATTTTGTAAACAAAATACTGGGAACAGAGGTGAGTTATAACAGTGAGTAAGCCTATTGTTGCAGTAGTTGGAAGGCCGAATGTTGGGAAATCAACATTTTTTAATTATATAATTGGAAAGAGAATATCAATAGTAGAGGATACTCCAGGTGTTACAAGAGATAGAATATATGCAGAAGCTGAATGGAGAAACCGAAAATTTATGTTAATTGATACAGGTGGTATAGAGCCTTATTCTGAAGATATAATTATGCAGCAGGTAAAGAGACAAGCAGAAATAGCTATTGAAACTGCTGATGTTATATTGTTCATGGTTGATGGAAAAGAAGGAATTACTGCAACTGATAAGGAAATTGCCACTATTCTGAGAAAAACTGCGAAACCGGTGGTTCTTGCTGTTAATAAAATAGATAATGTGGGGAACCCTCCTCATGAGGTATATGAATTTTATAATCTTGGCATGGGAGATTTTCAAATAATCTCATCTATTCATGGGCTTGGAATGGGAGATTTACTTGATGAGATTTATGAACATTTTCCCCCCGAAAACCTGGAAAATGCAGATGATGAATATATAAAAGTTGCAGTAATAGGCAAACCTAATTCAGGCAAATCATCACTTATTAACAGGCTGCTTGGAGAGGAACGGGTTATTGTCAGCGACATTCCTGGGACAACAAGGGACGCGATAGATACATATCTTGAAAAAGGTGAAGATAAATTCATCTTCATAGATACCGCAGGCATCAGAAGAAAAAGCAAAATAACAGAAAATATTGAACGGTACAGTACTTTACGTTCATGGACAGCTATTGAAAGAGCTGATGTTTGTCTGTTAATGATAGACGCCGTAGATGGTGTAACAGAACAAGATGCCAGAATCGCAGGATATGCCCATGAGCAGGGTAAAGCTACAATTATTATTATAAATAAATGGGACCTGATTGAAAAAGAAACAGGTACCCTGGAGAAATATAAGAAAAAAGTAACAGAAAAGCTCAGTTTTATGACCTATGCTCCGATTTTATTTATATCAGCAAAAACCGGCCAAAGGACAGGCAAAATATTTGACCTTATAAAATATGTTGTTGACCAGGCAACTTTAAGAATATCCACCGGAATGCTAAATGATGTGATAAGTGAAGCAATTGCGATGGTCCAGCCGCCTTCTGACAAAGGAAAAAATCTGAAGATATATTATGCCAATCAAGTAGGTGTCAAACCACCTTCATTTGTATTTTTTATCAATGATATTGAGTTAATGCATTTTTCATATGAAAGGTATCTGGAAAACCAGTTAAGGAAAAATTTTGGTTTTGAAGGTTCACCTATAAGGTTGATCATGCGTGAAAAAGATAAAAAATAAGGAGCGATTAATATATGAAAATGTTACTGTCCATATTTTGCGGCATTTTGGGGTACCTGCTTGGTAGTGTTAACACTTCCCTTGTTGTTGGGAAATTTTATGGCACTGACATAAGAAATCATGGAAGTGGAAATGCAGGTCTGACAAACTCCTTAAGAGTCCTCGGCAAAAAGGCTGCCTTTCTTGTACTTCTGGGAGATGTTTTGAAGGGCATTGTTTCCTGCATAATTGGTTCTGTTGCAGTTGGAGATATAGGATTGATGGCTGCAGGTGCAGGAGCCATTCTTGGCCATAATTGGCCTGTTTATTTTAATTTCAAAGGCGGTAAAGGAGTACTTGTCTCTGCATCTGTATTTTTTATGATGGACTGGAGAATTGCTCTTATTACTCTAGCAATATTTATTCTTATAGTCGCTTTGACAAGGTATGTATCTTTAGGGTCAATTATTGGTGCCATTGTGTTTCCGATAATTGCTATAATCTATAAAAAAGATATAACTTTCATTTTATTTTCTGCTGTAATTGGATTACTAGCCATTGTTAGGCATAAATCAAATATAGTAAGAATATTGAATGGAACCGAATCCAAATTAAGTTTCAAGAACAGCAAAAAGTAAGCATTGAACAAATTATACCTTTGAATTATGCCATATTACAAGGAGGGAATGAATTGGGAGTTAATATTTCAGTGATTGGTGCAGGCAGCATGGGTACTGCCATTTCTATTTTGTTATCTAAAAACGGCCACATGGTGAATATGTGGACACCATTTGCTGATGAGGCGGTAATGATAAACACATTAAGAGAGCATATACATAAACTTCCGGGAGTACTTATTCCTGAGGGAGTACGCTGTACCACAGATTTACAGGAAAGTTTGAAGGGAGCAGGCGTAATTGTCCTGGCTTTACCTTCTCAAACAGTACGGCAAAATGTAAGAGATATTGCAAAATTAGTCAAAGAAAACATAATTATAGTAAATTGTTCAAAAGGTCTTGAAATTTCCACAGGTTTCATGCTTTCGCAGGTCATCAGACAAGAAATACCCAATGCTAATATTGTTGCTCTTTCAGGTCCAAGCCATGCAGAAGAAATTGCCCGGGATATACCAACCGCCGTTGTTGCAGCATCAGAGGACAAGCAGGTGGCTGAATATGTGCAGGATATATTCATGTCTCCAAAGTTCAGGGTATATACCAGCCCTGACATCATTGGAGTTGAAATTGGGGGAGCCATAAAAAATGTAATTGCACTATGTGCCGGAATTTCCGATGGTCTGGGATATGGTGACAATACCAAAGCAGCTTTAATGACCAGAGGAATCGTAGAAATATCAAGACTTGGAAAGGCTATGGGGGCCAAATCTCAGACATTTACCGGTCTTACCGGGATTGGTGACCTCATAGTTACCTGTACCAGCATGCACAGCAGAAACAGGCGTGCAGGTATATTGATAGGTCAGGGGCGAACTCCTAAAGAAGCCCAGGAGGAAATAAAGATGGTTGTGGAAGGTATTAATACATGCAAACCTGCATGTACACTGGCACTAAGGCATAATGTTTCAATGCCAATTACATTCCAGGCCTATGAAATATTATTTAACGGAAAGAATCCCAAACAGGCTGTTGCAGAATTAATGACGAGAGATAGAACCCATGAAATAGAAGAGGTTGTATTAGAAAGTGACTGGTAAGTATTAATCTTAATATATAAACTTATTGTGTCAGCTTATTAAAGGCATATGGATGTTTAACAGGTTTAAAATAAAAGGAGTGGCAGTGTTATGGAAGAAATTCTCAATAAAATAAGAGGACTTAATACCCAGATCATGGAAGAAGTTCAGATAAGGCTTGACAAGCTAACCAAGCCATTAGGAAGCCTGGGAAGATTAGAGGATATAGTAAAACAAATAGCAGGTATAACAGAACAGGTTTCTCCTGATGTAGATAAAAAGGCTGTAATAATTATGTGTTCCGACAATGGCGTAGTAGATGAGGGAGTTACACAGGCACCTAAAAGCGTTACTTCCTCAGTTACAAGGAACTTTATGAAAGGTATAACCGGAATAAATGTTTTTACAAGACACACTGGTTCTGATATTTTTGTGGTTGATATAGGAGTAGATGACGATATTGAGTGTCCGGGAATTATAAACAGGAAAATAAGGAAAGGTACCTGGAATATAGCAGTAGGGCCTGCCATGACAAAAGAAGAAGCAATCAGGGCAATTAAAACAGGCATTGAGATAGTAGCAGAACTGAAGAATAAAGGATATAATTTACTTGGAACAGGAGAAATGGGAATTGGAAATACCACCACCAGCAGTGCAATAGCAGGAGTGCTTACAGGAGCTGAAGCTGAAGATGTTGTAGGCAGAGGAGCTGGCCTGTCAAGTGAAGGATTAAAAAGGAAAATTCAAGTAGTTAGACAGGCTATAAAAATTAATAACCCAGATAAAGAGGATGCCCTTGACGTACTTCATAAACTCGGAGGTTTTGATATTGCCGGGCTTGTTGGATGCTTTATAGGTGCGGCAGCCTATAGGATACCTATACTGATTGATGGATTTATCTCAGCTACAGCAGCATTATTGGCTGTAAAAATAAAACTTGAAATTAAAGAATTCCTTCTACCTTCACACATGTCATCCGAACCTGGTACAAAAAAGGTGATTGATATGCTGGGACTGGAACCTTATTTGCACCTCAAAATGCGCTTAGGAGAAGGGACAGGAGCTGCATTGGCTTTCCACATAATTGATGCTGCTATAGCTGCATATAAAGAAATGGGCACATTTGATGATGCTAAGATCGAACAATATGTACCTCTAAAATAATAACAAGGATGGTTATCATATGAAATACAATGTGAGGTTATTCGAAAACGGCATAGTTACAGAAGATAAAGTTGATTCAGGAACAAATTTATTAGAATATTTACAAAGTAAGTCAATAAATATTGAATCACCCTGCGGCGGAAAAGGAACCTGCGGGAAATGCAGGGTAAAGTTGGGAGGATCAGAACCTGAACCTACCAAACATGAAATCACAATTCTGGGGAAAAAATTAGTTAATGAAGGCTACAGGCTTGCATGCCATCATATAATTGAAAAAGACTTGGATATTTATTTACACAAGGTTAATGAAGAAGCTAATATAGTTACTGAAGGAAAAGAAAAAAGGATTAAAACTGACCCGATAATTACTAAAGTTTATGCCGAGTTAGAAAAACCAGATATTAATGATCAGAGATCTGATCTTGACAGAATTGCCTCATATTCTGATATGCTCAAGGAAGCCATCCCCCTGAAAGCAATAAAAACTTTGCCAAAAATATTAAGGAAAAGTGATTTCAAGGTTACATTACTTGTAGAGGATAATAAAATAATAGCTGTTGAACCAGGTAACACGACAGATATATTATACGGCATTGCCATTGACATTGGAACAACAACTATAGCAGCTTATTTGTATGATTTAAACAGTGGTGAAAGATTAGGTGTTTATTCACAGCTGAATCCTCAAAAAAAGTATGGGGCTGATGTTCTTACAAGAATTCAATATGCAAGCAGCTCTGAAGAAGCAAAGGATGAGATTTGCAGGATAATTGTTGAATGCATTAACGATATTATAGTAAAACTTACTGACGTACATAACATGTCTAAAAACAGTATTTATTTGGTTTCCATAGTAGGAAATACAACAATGATGCACCTTTTCATGAATATACCGGCTGAAAATATTGCAATTGCACCATTTATTCCGGCAACTACATCACTTCATAAAGTTAAAGCTTGTGAGGTAGGACTTGATATAAATGAAAACGGTATTTGTCTGATATTGCCTTCCGTTTCAGGGTATATAGGCGGTGATATTGTGGCAGGAGTATTGTCCACTGATATGCATTTAAAGAAAGAAATATCTCTTCTTATAGATATCGGGACAAATGGAGAAATGGTATTAGGAAACTGTGATTTTCTGTATTCCTGTTCAACTGCTGCAGGTCCTGCTTTTGAAGGGGCAAACATAAGAAACGGTTTAGGAGGAGTAAAGGGTGCCATAGATAAGGTACGTCTGGTCGATCAGATTGAATATACTACTATTGGAAACGAGAAACCAATAGGTATATGTGGCTCCGGAGTTATTGATGCAGTAGGAGAAATGTTGAAGAAGGGAATAATTGACGAGACAGGAAGAATAATTGATGATGATGAAGCAACAGGTTTATCAGATTATTTCCGCCAGAGAATAGTGGATTTAGACGGCATCAGAGGCTTTCTGATAGAAGGAAACTTTAGCAATATTTCTCAAAATGATATTGTTATTACTCAGAAAGATATAAGGGAAATTCAAAATGCCAAGGCGGCAATTGCGGCAGGAATTATTTCACTTATTAAACACAGCAATATACAGATGAAGGATATTGATAAAGTTTATCTTGCAGGTGGATTTGGAAATTACATTAATACCAGCAGTGCTATTACAATAGGATTGATTCCTGAAGAATTAAAAGGTAAAATAGAGTCTATAGGCAACTCGGCGGGAGCTGGTGCAATAGAGTGCTTATTATCAAAGGAGCGCCTACAAGAAGCTAATGATCTTAAAGAACGTATAGAATATATTGAATTATCTGCATCCCCGGAGTTTACAGACCAATATGTTGAAAATATGTTTTTTAAGAAAGATTTTGAATAATAACTTTTCTGATTAAAAGAATTGCTCATGTGTTGAAATTATTTTATTTATTACTTATGTTGAGGTGAGTTGCTTGGATATAATGGGCAATGAGTATAAAATATGCTATTATTGCGGTGAAAAGATTCAGGTTTATGCCAGACGGTGTGATTACTGCGGCAGCCTTTTAAAACCGGAATTAAACAGGTTACATAATCCAGCCTTTTCTAATGAATTAATAATTTCTGATGAATCATCAAGTCATTTTAAAGAATTTGATGAATCTAATGGAAGCAGCAGTTTAGATTCTGATAAAATATATGAATCTAATGAAAACAGCAATTTAGATTCAGAAAAGATTTATGAATCTAATGAAAACAGCAGTTTAGATTCAGATATGATTTATGAATCTAATGAAAGCAGCAATTCAGATTCTGATATAATTTATGAATCAAGTGAAGAAAGTAAAGAAAAGAAAATTAATGAGTTTAATGTTGACAAAGTTAATCAGCATAATTTAAATAATAACAAGGTTGAGAGGGCTGAAAATAATACAAATCTTGGTGTAAAATTTTATCCTGGTACATATGTTAAGAACAGGTTAAGCAACGGTCTGAAAGTATTTATCACAGTAATATCATCAGTAATCCCAGGATTAGGCCAATTAATAGGAGTGATAATTTCAATTACTTTTATTAATTCAGATGATCATGACATGAGATCCTTTGGAACAGCTTTGCTGGTATCTTCAATGGTTCTCTTTGTAATTTCATGTATTCTGTTTTTTATTATTACGCTGGCGCTATTACAATATATGGCAATGTGACTTAAAATATATGACTATTATATTAATATATACTTTAATATACATTAAAGTATATATTAATTAACATGAAAATATATTAAAGTGATATGAAATATAATTAAGTGGTATATGAATTTTAAGTATAATACAAATATATAGTTTAGTGCAAGAAAAATTATTAAATAATTTAAAATACAATGATTATGGAACAGGAGAAAAACAACTTGATACTTGATAATGATTCCAGAAACATTAATTATAAAAGTAAAAGTTTTTTAAGAAAAGAGTTAATAAGCCTTCGGGAAAAATTATCGCCACAAGAGGTTTCTGATAAGAGTGCCATAATAGCAGATAAATTATTTAAGCTGAGCTGTTATAACAATTCTAGAGTTATAATGGGATATATGAATTTCAGAAATGAAGTAATAACCGAGTCTATACTGGAAAAGAGCCTTAACAGGGGCAAAAGGGTAGTTATACCAAAAATAGAAATTTTAGATGACGGTACTAAAGGTATAATACCTTATGAAATAAAGGATATCCAAAAAGACATAGAATTAGGTACTTTTGGTATCAGGGAGCCCAATAAGGAAGTTGCAGTTGAAATTAACCATGAAGACATAGATCTAATAATAATACCAGGAGTAGGATTTGATGTTAGAGGTTACAGAATAGGTTTTGGTGCAGGATATTATGATAAATTTCTAAAAAAAATTAATCCTCACTGTCTTAAAGTTGCATTGGCTTTTGAAATACAGGTTTTAGAAAAAGTTCCTGAAGAAAAGCATGATATACCCATGGACATGATAATTACTGAAAAGCGGATAGTGATAGTATAATAGGCAGAAAGGGTGTAACAATGAGGAAAAGAATTACTGTAACAGGTGTAAATAAAGTTTTTTTCTTTTTTGCAGTTCTGTTTATGATTTTTCAGTTCATACTGGTTGCATTTACCATAACACAAGGAGAAAACTTCATTACTGAACAAACATACAAGATTATACTTGTTAATGAATATATAATAATATTGATCCCGGTATTAGTATATACTTTTTATAATAAACTTCCTATAAAAGAAACCTTCAGATTTAACAAGCTTGAGCTAGTTCATGCTTTATTAATCATTCTGGCTTCATTTCCTGCATATATGGCAGCATTAATGTTTAATAATATTGCAGTTTACTTTATTCAGTTTTTTGGTGATGTACGCCAGCAGCCAATGCCTGTTCCGCAAAATATCATGGAGCTGATGGTCGGTTTATTTATTATTGCCCTTACTCCAGCCATTTGCGAAGAACTGCTTCATAGGGGCCTCTTATTGAAAGCTTATGAAAAAAGAGGATCTTATAGGGCAGTGGTTATTGTATCAATATTATTCGGTATTTTTCACTTTGATATCACAAATTTTTTCGGGCCTGTATTTCTTGGACTTATTATAGGATATTATGTTATAAGAACAAACTCTATTTTTGCAGGTATACTGGCTCACTTTATGAATAATGCAATTGCTGAGGTTATATTTTATTTTACAGCTGATTTCAGAACTTCTGAAAGTGTTCAGATTAGTGCTGCCGAACTGGGATCTATAATAATACTTGGTTTAGTCAGCTTATTTATTCTTTGGTTAATAATGCTTTTATTTAACAAGGCTACGGAAGGAAAATTTGAAGTAAAACCTCCTATAAGCTCAGTGAAAAATGACATCAGATCCATAACTTCTCACTGGCCAATTACAGTAATATCGCTTCTTTATTTGCTTCTGGCATTGCTTTATATTGTATCTATAGCTTCAATATAATTAATATAATTTTATTTAACAAAATAGTTTAGCAAGCATCAGGAAGATTTCCTGATGCTTGTTTTAATTTAATTCAGTTTTTATATGGACAATATTTATTATTTCTATCTTCTACATATAGATAATATGCAGGTGGAGTTCTTCAAAAAGGAAAATGTGAAAGTGAAGAATAAAAAGAAATCCGTAAACTTATTTGTTATAAAAATATATAAAGGCAAAATCTCTGCTGCCGAGGTTTTGTTCAGAATATTAAAGCTTGCTGTTGAAAGGATGGAAGAAGAGAGTATAAAACAAGAAAAGTGAGGTATACAGGGTTTGCATAAAGAAGGCCACATTCGATACAAGAATATTGGTATATATGTCAGGGAAAGCAGAGATGATAATGAGAAAAACTACGAGACTATAGAAACTCAGAGAGACCTCCTTATTGATTTTATGAAAAAAAACAATATGGGTAAACTATATAAAATATATATTGATAACAATGTTTCAGGATCTGCTTTTGAAAGAAGTGCACTAAACCAATTAAAAGAGGATGTAACTAACGGTAAAATAGATTTGCTGCTTTTGAAAGATCTTTCCAGACTTGGCAGGAATAATGCAAGAACCCTTTTGTTCCTGGATTTTCTTGAAGAACATGGAGTAAGAGTTATTACTTTTGACGGAAGGTATGACAGTATAAAGGATAATGAAACAGTTGGCATAGAGACATGGTTTAACGAAAGGTATTTGCTGGATATTTCCAAGAAGATCAGGGCAAATCTTAGGTTTAAAATACAACGGGGGGAATACATAGGCAAGCCTCCTTTTGGATATAAAAAATCAGCTCATGAAAAAAACAGGCTCTGCATTGATGAAAATACAGCAGCTATTGTAAGAGAGATATTCAGTTTATATCTTGAAGGGTATGGCTATGCCTATATAGCAAATTATTTGAATAATAAAGGATATCTTTCTCCTGCAGGAAGGCAAGGGGGATGGAATGCTGTGGCAGTCCAAAGGATATTATCAAACAGGGTGTATATAGGAGACACTGTCCAGGGAGTAAGTGAAAAAATAAGTTATAAAAGCAAGAAAACGAGGAGATTGCCGGCAAGTAAATGGGTTATTACGAAAAATACCCATGAAGCTTTAGTTGACAAGGATATATTTGAAGAAGTCCAAAAAATTAGAAAGAAAAAAGGGGAAGCTGTTGCTGGACCTCATAAAGGTATAATTCATCTGTTCAGAGGACTTATTTTTTGCGGCAAGTGCGACAGCGTGATGTACGCCAGGGTAAGGAAAAACAGACCAATGGGATATATCTGCGGAAATTATTGCAGAAATGGCAAGGCTTATTGCACCAGTCATCACGTTGGAGAAGATATTATAAAAGAAATATTGATAAATGAACTTAAGGAATTATTGAATAACGAGGAAATATTTGACCAGGCAAAACTTCTTTTACAGGAAAGCATGGAGAAAGAAAGCAATATAGAGGATGAGATAAAATATTTGGAGAAGCAGTTACAGCAGAAAAAAAGGCAGCAGGAAATATTATATATGGACAGGTTAGAAGGAAAGGTTACACTGGAGTTTTTTACAAGGATAAACGAGGGACTGGAAAAAAACATTCAAAATATCTCTTATAAGCTTGAAAGATTAAGGAATGCAATATCTATTAAAATAAATGTTGACTCAAAGGTTAAACAGTGTATTGATAATATTATCAAAGAAGGTATTTCCAATAAAATGGCGCGGGAACTGATTGAAAAGGTTACGGTATACGATATGGAAACAGACGGACATGAAATTGTATCTGGATTAACAGGCAATGATTTAATTATACTACCCGAAGAGGGGAAAGTCATTGTAGTTGATTTCAAGTTTAATAAGGAATAATATAAATATATAATCAACATATATTTTAGAATTATTGACCTGTTAATGAATATTATTTTACTTAAGTTTGGAGGCGTCATGTTGGAAAAAGCATTTTTTATATATAATCCTTTGTCGGGTAACAGAGCGGTACCATTAAAACTTGACTACATTATTAACAGATTTTTTCAAAAGGATATCCTGCTGATACCTTACAGAATTAGCGACCATGACCATGGAAGGCTTATGGACATATTTGAAAAGGAGGATTTCTCAAGAGTAATAGTTTCCGGAGGGGATGGCACCATAAGTTCTGTGGTAAACTTATTGCTGAAAAATAATATTAATCTTCCTATTGGTATTATACCATCAGGGACATGTAATGACCTGGCAAGAAGCCTTGAAATACCACATAACCTTAAAAACTGTCTTGATGTGATTTTGGAAGGTCATGTTGAAGAGATTGATGCAGGACTTATTAATGAAGATACCTATTTTTTAAATACTTGTGCGGGAGGAATATTCGTTGAGGCTTCCTATTGTACAAGCAATGAGCTAAAAAAGAATTTAGGTGCCCTGGCTTACTATCTGAAAGCCCTTGATGAGGTAACCAATATAAAGCCTTTTAAACTTACGGTTCAAACAGAATCTGATATTATAGATGGTGAATTTTTACTTTTTCTTATATTAAACGGGAAACATGTCGCAGGATTTAATAATATTGTTAAGAAAGCTGATTTGTCAGACGGACTTATGGATATTTTATTGGTAAAGAATTGTCTGCCTCTAGATATTGCAGGATTGTTTTTTAAAGTATTAAGCAATGATTTCCTGAATGATAGGAATGTTATCTGGCTGAAAACCAAGAGCTGTACTATATCCGGAAGCAGCAATGTGGCCTTAAGCATAGATGGAGAAAAAGGATCAGGTCTTCCTATATCAATCAGGTTTATTAATAAAGCAGTTAAAGTTTTTACCGGCTCTACACCTCATACCCCCTCATCATTTAATAAGTAATCATAAAGATTACATTATCTAATTATTTTTGTAATATTAGTTAAATTTGTACATATATTTATAATAAAAAAGTACTAGTACAATTACTTTATTGTGTTGTGTTATAAAATTAAAGGGGGTAAGCCGGTGGAAATGTACAACATATACGAACAGATAGCAGAAAGAACACAAGGCGATATTTATATTGGTGTAGTTGGCCCTGTCAGAACAGGTAAATCAACATTTATAAAAAGATTTATGGACCTGCTTGTCATACCTAATATAGAAAATACATACATCAAAGAGAGAGCTAAAGATGAGCTTCCCCAAAGTGCCACAGGACGCACTATCATGACAACTGAGCCGAAATTTGTGCCCAATGAAGCGGTTGAAATTATTCTGGATGAAAATATACAGTTAAAGGTTAGACTTGTGGACTGTGTCGGCTACCTGGTAAAAGGAGCTATCGGATACATGGAAAATAATGCTTCCAGAATGGTATCAACGCCCTGGTTTGACAGCCAGATACCTTTTGAAGAGGCTGCCGAAATTGGCACAAAAAAAGTTATAAATGACCATTCTACCATAGGCCTTGTTGTTACCACAGATGGAAGCATCACTGATATTGAACGCTGGGAATACATAGAAGCTGAAAAGCGCGTTATAGATGAACTAAAGGCTATTAATAAGCCATTTATAATTGTATTAAACTCTGTAAATCCTTACGATAGTGAAACACTGAAGCTGAGAGAGGAATTGGAAGTTCAGTATTCAGTTCCTGTAGTAAGCGTAAATTGCGCCCAAATGAGAATTGAAGATATTAATTCTATTATTGAAAAAGTATTATTAGAATTCCCTGTATCTGAGATTGGAATAAATATACCAAAGTGGGTGGAAACTCTTGAAGAAGATCACCAATTAAGGTTGGATTTTATCAATGCAGTTAAAGATACCTTTAAGGATGTAAATAATATCCGTGAAGCTAAAAAATCGGCAGGCATGTTTGATCAATATGATTTTATTAAGAAAGCAAGCATTGATAAAATAGACCTGGGAACCGGAAAGATTTTAATTGAGCTGGGAGCTCCTGAAGGATTGTTCTACCAGGTATTAAGTGAAACTACAGGTCTTGACATTGATGGCGAGCATAAGCTTATAGGATTGATGAGAGAACTTGCCAGGGTAAAGAAAGAATATGAAAGAGTGGAATATGCTCTTCATGAGGTAAAAGTAAAGGGTTATGGTATAGTAGCTCCTAGAAAGGAAGAGTTAAAGCTTGACGAACCAGAAATCATAAAACAGGGTGGCAGATTTGGAGTTAAGCTTCGTGCTAGTGCTCCATCGATTCATATGATACGTGCGGATATTGAAACAGAAGTTGCCCCGCTGGTAGGAACTGAAAAACAATCTGAAGAATTGGTTTCTTATTTACTTAAGGAATTTGAAGGTGAGCCCGGTAAGATATGGGAATCAAATATTTTTGGAAAGTCCTTGCATGAACTGGTTACAGAAGGACTGTATAATAAACTTCATAGAATGCCTGAAGATGCTCAGCAGAAGTTGCAGGAGACTTTAACAAGAATAATAAACGAAGGCAGTGCAGGGTTGATTTGCATAATTTTATAAGGAAAAGGGACACTCCTTTTCTTTGAAGGAATACTTTCCTGCTCGAGGAAGGAGTGTCCCTTTTCATTTATCTAGGGACATTCCTTTACTCAAGAGAAATACTTCTTTACTTGAGGAAGGAGTGTCCATTTTCATTAATTAAGGGACACTCCTTAACATAAAAGGAATGCTTCCCTGCTCGAGGAAGGAATGTCCTTTTCCTTATAATAAATGCTATTTTTTTTGTATTTTTTTATGATAATTTCATAACTTAGATAAAAGAAAAAAGGTTTGTGTTATAATAAAAACGTCCATTTTTAGTTATAATTTGATTCTCAAAATAAACTAGATATGTATTTTACTGGCATTTGTTATGACATAAATGATCACAATTTTCCAAATATAATAAATAATAACTATTACAGGTTTACCATATTCGCAGGCTGAAGGTGGTGTATAAATGGAAAACAATTATCTTACTCCATTAGAAATAGCAGAAAAGTATGTTACAATAGGTGCTAAAAAAGCATATCAGCCCTTCATCAAACTATTTCCGCTGAGTATATTGGCAGGAGCATTTATTGCTTTAGCTTCACAAGGCTCTAATGTTGCAATTCATACAATTGGTTCAATAGGATTGGCAAAAGCATTGGCAGGTCTCCTTTTTTCAACAGGTCTTATAATGGTAATAATTACTGGAGCCGAACTATTTACAGGTAATACACTCATTATTGTGTCCTGCCTGGATAAAAAAGTAAGTTGGTCTCAAATGCTAAGGAAATGGCTAATTGTTTATATAGGTAACTTTATTGGTTCAATAATTGTTGTATATTTTATTTACAAATCAGGCCAACTTAATACAAGTGATAGCTTATTAGGAGGTTTTACAATAAAAACTGCTGTAAATAAAGTAAGTTATGAATTCGGACATGCCTTTTTTATGGGGATATTATGTAACTGGCTTGTTTGTATGGCAGTCTGGATGTCTGCGGCAGCAAAGGATATTACAGGTAAAATATGGGCAATATTCTTCCCTATATGGTTATTCATTACCTCTGGATTTGAACATAGCGTTGCAAACATGTATTATATACCAATAGGAATCTTTGCAAAATCTAACTCTAACTGGGTGCAGGCTGCAATATCAATGGGTATTGCTCAGGAAAAGCTTGATAGCCTGAACTGGGCTAATATGATTATAAAGAATTTGCTTCCGGTAACTCTAGGAAATATTATTGGAGGCGCTATTTTTGTAGGTGCTTTTTATTGGTTTAGTTTTTTATTTAAAAAAGATGAATAAAATAATTAATTTTTTAGGAGGAATACATATGAGTTACAAAAGTGATATTGAAATTGCCCAAGAAGCAAAACTGGAACCTATTGAAAACATTGCCCTGAAACTGGGAATAGGTAAGGAAAATCTTGAACTATACGGCAATTATAAGGCGAAGGTAAACTATAACATACTAAAAAACATGAAAGATAAAGAGGATGGGAAACTTATACTCGTCACGGCAATTAATCCTACACCTGCAGGAGAAGGAAAGACAACAACATCGGTAGGACTTGGGGATGCATTAAACAAGCTTGGGAAAAAAGTAATGGTAGCCTTAAGAGAACCCTCACTGGGACCTGTTTTTGGAATAAAAGGCGGTGCTGCAGGAGGCGGCTATGCACAGGTTGTGCCGATGGAGGATATAAATTTACACTTTACCGGAGACTTACATGCAATAGGTGCTGCAAATAATCTTCT
Organism: Clostridiaceae bacterium; assembly: GCA_012840395.1. NCBI lineage: Bacteria > Bacillati > Bacillota > Clostridia > Eubacteriales > Clostridiaceae > Clostridiaceae bacterium. The sequence goes on from DULL01000017.1 coordinate 23,901, forward strand.
GGCTGCAATGCTTGATAATCATATATACCACGGAAATGCTCTGGGAATTGATCCAAGAAGGATTACCTGGAAAAGATGCATAGATATGAATGACAGGCAGTTAAGGTATATTGTAAACGGTCTTAACGGAAGGACTAACGGAACACCGAGAGAGGATGGATTTGACATTACAGTTGCTTCTGAAGTTATGGCAATACTTTGTTTATCAAGGGATTTGGATCATTTAAAGGAAAAATTAAGGAATATTGTTGTAGGTTACACCTATGATGATAAACCTGTAACTGCGGGAGATTTAAAGGCTGAGGGAGCTATGGCTGCGTTATTAAAAGACGCTCTGAAACCAAATCTTGTTCAGACATTAGAAAATACTCCTGCTTTTGTGCATGGAGGGCCCTTTGCCAATATTGCTCATGGATGCAATAGTATTATGGCAACCAAAATGGCACTAAAGCTTGCTGACTATGTTGTTACAGAAGCAGGTTTCGGTGCAGATCTGGGCGCTGAGAAATTTTTCAATATAAAATGCAGAATAGCAGGTCTTAAGCCATCTGCAGTAGTTATAGTAGCTACTGTTAAAGCTCTTAAACATCATGGAGGTGCCACTAAGGAAGAATGGGGTAAGGAGAACCTCGAGGCTCTTGAAAGAGGATTGCCCAATCTTCTTAAGCATATTGATAATGTTACAAATAAATTCGGACTTCCTGCAGTTGTTGCAATTAACAGATTCCCAACCGATACAGAGGCTGAACTGAAACTTATTGAAGAAAAATGCAAGAGTTACGGAGCAAATGTTGCATTATCTGAAGTATGGGCCAAAGGCGGTGAAGGTGGAATTGAATTAGCAAAAGAAGTAATAAGGCTTATTGAAGAAGGAAAAGGAAACTTAGAGTTCACTTATAATGATAATGAATCCATAAAAGAAAAAATTAATAAAATAGTTAAAGTGGTTTATGGAGGAACCGGAGTTGAATATTCAACTTCAGCCAATAAAGAAATAAGCAGGCTTGAGAGCCTCGGTTTTGGCAACCTGCCAATCTGTATGGCTAAAACGCAGTATTCTCTGACTGATGATCCTAAGAAAACAGGGAGACCTGAAGACTTTAAAATTACAGTAAGAAATGTTAAGGTCTCTGCAGGAGCCGGATTTATAGTTGTGCTTACTGGTGATATTATGACAATGCCTGGTTTGCCAAAGGAACCCGCTGCTGAAAAAATTGACGTAGATTCTGACGGAAGAATAAGCGGCCTGTTTTAAGTTTACTGGGAGGGAATAAAATGGTAGAAAAAAGCTGTAAAGAATTTGTTGAAATGCTGGCATCCAGTGCTCCTGTACCAGGTGGAGGGGGAGCTTCAGCAATGGTAGGTTCCCTTGGTGTCGCACTTGCAAGTATGGTTGGTAACCTTACTTTAGGGAAAAAGAAATATGAACATTTTCAGGATGACATAAAAAGAATTCTTGAAAAAGCTAAAGAATTGCAAAAAGAACTGCTTCTTTTAGTAGAGAAGGATGCTGAAGTTTTCGAGCCTCTTTCAAAGGCTTACGGACTTCCCAAAAATACTGAAGAAGAGAGAAAAATAAAAGATGAAATACTGGAAAATGCTTTGAAATCAGCCTGCAGTGTTCCTATTGAAATAATGAAAAAATCACTGGAAGCAATTTATCTTCATGAAGAATTATTAACTAAAGGCTCAAGAATAGTATTGAGCGATGTTGGCGTTGGAGTACTTTTCTGTAAAGCATCTTTAGTTGGAGCAAGCCTGAATGTTTTCATTAATACTAAAATGATGAAAGACAGGGAATACGCTTCAAAGATTAATGAGGAAGCCATAAAGATGCTGGAGGAAGGAAAAGAAAAAGCTGATGCTGTTTACACTGCAGTTGAGGATTGTTTCCTGGAGGTGAAATAACATGGCTATATTAATGAAAGGTTCCGAAGTTGTTAATTCCATGAAGGAAAAAATGCTGGTTGAAGTAGAAGAATTAAAAGCAAAAGGTATAATACCAGGACTGGCAATTGTAAGAATAGGTTCTAATCCTGATGATATATCCTATGAGCGTGGAGCAATAAAAAGATGTGAAAGCCTGGGAATTATGTGCAGAGTATATGAATATCCTTCGGATATAAGCCAGGAGAAGTTCGTTTATGAACTGAAAAAAATCAATGAAGATGAATCAATCCATGGAATATTGTTGTTCAGGCCTTTGCCAAAGCATATTGACGAAAACTTAGTAAAGTATATTATTGATCCTAAAAAAGATATAGACTGTTTTAACCCAATTAACCTTGCTAAGGTTTTTGAAGGTGATGAGACAGGTTTTGCACCCTGTACACCAGAAGCAGTCATTGAAATAATGGACCATTACGGCATAGAAGCGAGAGGGAAAAGAGTAGTAATAATAGGCAGAAGTCTTGTTGTCGGTAAGCCTTTATCCATGCTCTTATTAAAAAGGAACGCCACTATAACTATTTGCCACACAAAAACCCGCAATATTGAGGAAATATGCAAGAACGCAGAGATTCTTATTGCAGCTGCAGGAAAAGCCAAAATGGTAACTAAGGATTTTATTTCAAAAGGACAGATAATCATTGACGTTGGTATCAATGTTGATGAGAACGGCAAGCTATGCGGAGATGTCAATTTTGAAGAAGCAGAAATGCTGGCAGATTATATAACTCCTGTGCCAGGAGGAGTTGGAACAGTTACGACTTCCGTCCTTGCCAAGCACATTATTCAGGCGGCTAAAAACTCCTGATTGTTATAAAGTATCTGTTTTTATTATAAAAGGAGAAGGCTGTTTCAGCCTTCTCCACCACCACTTTTTCCACCGCTTTTTCCTTCGCCGCTACTTTCTCCTCCGCCTCCAGTCTGGTTCGTACTGCCCTTCGGTTGATTTTTAACAGCTTCTTCAAGGGCGTCAACATTTGAAAGAGCAACCCTGGATTTTATATCAATCAACTGAACATTCCTTTCATTTACTACCTTCTCAAGCTCATAGATGGAAAAATCCAGCTTACTGGCAGGTTCTTGAACTTCATTATTTATAGTATTCTTATACAGAGACCAGGATGATTTAAGGCTTTTAACATTTAAATCACATTTTTCCCAATCTCCGGTAACCGCGCTTAGAGCTGAATTCCTAATGAAGTATCTAACTCTTTTTATTTCGGGGGAATTCTGCTCCTTATACAGCATATAAAAATCTGGCAGATAGCCATATAAATGATTTGCAGATAACAATGTATTTTGAGTATTTTTCTCTTTTGCGCTGGTTGTTAAATTATTCAGTGCTTTGCCAAAACTATCTATCAGCGAGCTGTTTGCACCGGATTTGACTGCCTTTGGCGTATAACTACTCCAGTCATAATGCAGCTTATCTATAGTACTGGATATTTTTTGCCAAGGATCTTTTTGACCGGCTTTCTCATCTTCTTTTTTCTCAGCTCCACCTTTATCTTGGACTTCCTGGTTTTTATTTTCATCAGATTTGCTTTTTTCGTCCTGTTTCTTCTTATCTTCTTCTTTTTGTTCAGAAGATTCTTCACTCTTGCCTTTTTCTATATCATCTGAATCAGATTGATTTTTTTCAGACTCAGTTTCTTCTTGCTGATCTGTTTCCTTTTTGGATTCAGTTTCTTTTTTGCTCTGTCCGGATTTTTCTCCTCCTTCTTTTTCATCCTCTTTCTTAGACTTAGCCGGACCTCCTAATTCGCTGATAATTTCTTCAATGCTTTCTTCGATATCCTCTAATTCATCAGGTACTTTTTGTAAATCTATATTTTCTTCTGCAGATTGTTTTTGAATTTCAGGACTATTTTGGCCTTGTCCACTTTTATTGCACCCAGTTATAAAAAAAGCAACAACAAGGCATAAGCAGAATGCTGAGTTTAATATTTTCAATTTGGCAGATTTTCTCATAAGCATATTCAACCTCCATATTTATTATTATTCAATTAACGATAAAAATACCTCAACCTCTATTTACCAGGTTATAAAAACGGTAAATATTACATAAAGGAGAAATTGAATTTATGTCAAATATTGATATTTGGAATTTAAATTGATATTAAAAAACAATGTAAAAAGATACTTTTTATTTATTTTACTAATTAGGGAGGTTATTAAAATGTCAATAACAGTTAATTTATGTTCAGAAAAAAAAGGTGAATTAAAAAATTTCCTTGAGAAATACTTTAATCATGAAGTTTCAATAGATGAAGATGTGAATACATGGATATATGTGTATAAAAAACCATTGGAAGCTATTGATATTATCAGCGCAGTAATTGATAATAATCACAAATATAGTATCACTGTAGGTATTGATATGGGGAACAGTATTTATATGGTTTCTCCGGAAAACCATGACGGAGTTATAAAGGATTTTTATAATTTATTTTATTAATTTTTTTATACAATAAGACAAGTGGATTTAAAGGTACCTTGTTAATATGACACAATAAGGAAGCATAAAGCAAAATAGACAACATTAAATTATTTTTTTATGGTAAAATATTGATATAATCAATACTATAATACAATATTATTTGTCATATTAATGTAAATAATGTTATTTAGGAGGTACTTATGAGCGTCTATGAAATGATACTTAAGAGAAGGTCTATAAGAAAATTTAAGCAAGATAAAATTTCCATTGAAGTATTAGAAAAACTTGTTAATGCAGCGCGTTTCGCACCATCCGGCGGAAACATGCAACCACTAAAGTACAGAATAGTAAATAAACCTGATGAAGTGGAAGGAGTTTTTAATAACGTTAAATGGGCATTTCACATAGCGCCCAAAGGTACTCCTGGTAAAGGGGAAGAACCTGTCGCTTATATTGTAATCTTAGTTGACAGTGAAATCAGACCACAGGGTTATGAGTTTGATGTTGGTGCTGCATCACAGAATATCTTATTAACTGCCCTTGAAGAAGGAATAGGAACTTGTTGGATTGCCTCGGTAAATAGGGAAAAAGTAAGAGCTTTACTTGAAATACCGGATAAATACATAATTGAATCCGTTATTGCTTTAGGATACCCGGCTGAATCCCCTATAGTCGAGGAAGAAAACGGAAGCACAAAATATTATAAAGATGAATGTGATGTCCTGCATGTTCCAAAAAGAAAGCTTAAGGATATAATTATTTAATATATTCAGGTCATATAAATATTTGCAACTATTAACCAATAACATCATTGACGTAAATTTCCTGATTTAATATAATTACTACGTCGTGGTTTTTTATGCAAAATTTTATTTTAAGAGCAATATCTCTACGCAAGACGGGGAGGGAGCAGAATGAAAATCGGGCGAGAAAATATTGAGGAGTTGGCGGATTTATCCAAATTAAATCTGACAGAAGAAGAAATAGAACTTATGGTCCATGATATGAATAATGTACTTTTATTTATAAATAAGTTAGATGAGCTTGACACTTCAAATGTTGAACCTATGGATCAGGTTGTAGTTTTAAAAAATGTTTTCAGAGAAGACGAAGTAATTTCTACTTTTGACAGGGAAAGGCTTCTCAAAGGAGCACCCTCAATAGAAGATGGGTGTTTCAAAGTACCCAGGGTTGTGGAATAGGAGGAATTAATTTGGAAATACATGAATATACAGCACATGAATTAAGTAAGATGTTGAAAAACAAAGAAATTAAAGTAAAAGAGCTGACTGAATCTGTATTAAATAGAATTGACAATATTGATAAGGAGTTAGGAAGTTTTATTACTATTTGCAGGGAGGAAGCCCTAAAAAAGTCAGTGGAAGTTCAGCACAAAATTGATAATAGGCAGGCTACATCACCTTTAGCAGGAATTCCTATGTTGCTGAGTGATAATATTTGTACCAGAGAAATACTTACTACATGTTCCTCTAAAATGTTACATAACTTTGTTCCTCCATATGGCGCCACTGTTGCTAATAAATTAGATAGCCAGGGTTCTGTCTTAATCGGTAAGGGAAATATAGATGAATTTGGTATAGGTGGGACCACTGAAACCTCATATTATAAGACTACTAAAAATCCATGGAACCTGGAAAAATTGGCAGGTGGTTCTTGCGGAGGCGCAGCTTCTGCAGTTGCTTCAGGAGAAGTTGTTTTTTCTCTGGGTTCTGATACAGGAGGTTCTATCAGGCAGCCATCATCTTTTTGTGGTGTGGTTGGAATGAAACCGACCTACGGAGCCGTATCCAGATTTGGCGTAATACCATTCGCTTCATCATTTGATCAGGTAGGGCCGGTAACAAAAGATGTTGAAGATTGTGCCCTTGTATTAAATGCAATTACAGGCCATGATCCTCTTGATTCTACCTCAGTTAATAAAGATTATCCTGACTTTACAAAGGCTTTGGAGCAGGATATTAAAGGTTTGAAAATTGGAATTCCAAAAGAGTGGGTTGAAACAAAAATAGATCCTGACGTCAAAAAATCTTTTTATGACTCCGTTAAAGTACTGGAAGAATTGGGCGCGGTATGTGAGTACTTTTCTTTTTCATTAACTGACTATATTGCACCTACATACTATATTCTTACTTCAGCAGAAGTGAGTTCTAATCTTGCAAGGTTTGATGGTATAAAATACGGATACCGGGCAGAAAAATTTTCTGATCTGCAGGAGTTATATAAGAAAACAAGAGCAGAGGGTTTTGGTGAAGAAGCAAAGAGACGAATTCTTTTAGGCACATATGTACTCAGTTCAGGTTGTTATGAGAAATATTTCAAAAAGGCCCTTAAAGTCAGAACAATGATATGTGAAGAGTTTAATAAAGCTTTCGATAAATATAATCTCATTATTTCACCAACGACACCCAGAACTGCCTATTCATTGGGAGAAATGAATAAAGACTTCCTGTCTATGTGCCAGGATGATGTTTATACAGCTTCAGCTAATATTGCCGGACTGCCTGCAATATCAATTCCCTGCGGCTTTGGCAGCAATAATATACCTTTTGGACTGCAATTTATTGGTAAGCAATTTGATGATTTCACTTTAATCAAAGCAGCCTATAATTTTGAACAAAATACCGAATACCATAAGAAAAGACCAAGTTTATAAACATAACCGGCTAACAGAACGAGGTGAAAATAATGGAATATGAAGTAGTTATTGGACTTGAAGTTCATGCGGAGCTTTCAACAAAATCAAAATTATATTGTTCTTGTACAACCGAGTTTGGAGGAGAACCAAATACCCATTGTTGTCCTATATGTATGGGAATGCCCGGAACTCTTCCGGTGCTTAATAAAAAAGCTGTAGAATATGCTGTACGGGCAGGGCTTGCTACTAACTGCACGATATCAGAATATAGCAGAAAGGACAGAAAGAACTATTTTTACCCTGATCTTCCAAAAGCATATCAAAATTCCCAGTACTATTACCCCATATGTAAAAATGGCTATATAGAGATAGAAACCGAAAATGGTTCAAAACGGATTGGAATAACAAGAATACATATAGAAGAAGACGCAGGCAAACTATTGCATGATGAATGGGGAACAGGTACATTGGTTGACTGCAACAGAGGAGGAGTTCCTCTGATTGAAATTGTAAGCGAGCCTGATATGAGGTCTGCTGAAGAGGCAAGAGCTTATCTCGAAAATCTTAAAGCAATTCTTCAATATATAGGAGTATCAGATTGCAAAATGCAGGAAGGCTCTCTCAGGGCTGATGTAAATCTTTCCGTCAGACGTAAAGGCGATACAAAATTTGGAGTCAGAACGGAAATGAAAAATCTTAATTCATTTAAGGCCATAACCAGAGCCATAGAAAGCGAAGCAAAAAGGCATATTTATGAAATCGAATCAGGTGGTACCCTGGTTCAGGAAACGAGAAGATGGGACGATGAAAAAGGATTAAGCTTTTCAATGCGAAATAAGGAAGAAGCAAAAGATTACAGGTATTTTCCTGATCCTGATCTTCCACCGGTAGTTTTATCAAAAGAGTGGATAGAGGAAATAATGAGGTCTCTTCCAGAATTACCTGAAGCAAGGAGAAAAAGATATATTGCAGAATATTCTCTTCCTGAATATGATGCTTCCCTGATAACTAAATCTAAAGCACTTGCAGACTTTTTTGAAGAAGCTGTCGCGTTATGCAATAACCCCAAATCAGTGAGCAATTGGATTATGGGAGATATTTTAAGAAAGATGAAGGATGAAGAACAAGAGACAGAAGAAATACCAATTCCGGCACAATATCTGGCTGACCTTATAATTCTGGTGGATAAAGGAGTTATTAGTAATACCATCGCTAAGAAGGTATTTAATAAAATGTATGAAACTAAAAAGGATCCAAAGGTTATTGTAAAAGAAGAAGGACTTGAAGTTGTAAATGATGAAAGTGCACTGATAGAAATTGTAAAAAAAGTAATAGAAAAGAATCCTCAATCTGTAGCAGATTTTAAGAGCGGGAAAGAAAAGGCATTTGGATTCCTTGTAGGCCAAGCCATGAAAGAAACTAAAGGAAAGGCAAATCCACAGCTTATTAACAAACTGCTCAGAGAAGAGCTTTCAAGGTAGTGATGCACTCCTGTCCCGGGCAAAAAAGGATTCCTTTGATAAATTATAGAAATAAGGCAACTCTAATTTTGAGTTGCTTTTATTATGTCATGTAACAGAATGACAGTAAATTATACAGATGATAGTTTGTTGCAAATGATAATTTATAACATATTTATGTTAGTTTTGATATTATTTAATTATTATGTAAATGATTCTTGTATACAATGAACATTTTGTATATAATAGTTATTGGTTTTAAAGCCTCATTTTTATTGGCTTGTATTAATACCAGGTAATATATAAATTTATAAATTACATAAAGTTAAATTTTAACATGAACAATGTGAAAGGAGAATTAGTATGAAATTTTTAGAAAGAATCTCTGAACGGGCAAAATCAGATGTAAAAACCATAGTACTTCCTGAGGGCAATGATCCAAGAGTTGTTAAAGCAGCTTCCATTGTTCTTGAAAGAGGAATTGCTAATGTAATAATAATTGGTAATCCGGATGAAGTTAAAAAACTTGCCGGTGACCTGGATATATCAAAAGCAAAAATAATTGACCCCTTGAATTCCGAATATTATGAGGATTTTGTTGAGTCATTATATGAAATGAGAAAAGAAAAAGGAATGACTCCTGAAAAAGCAAGAGAAACCATGAAAAACCCGTTGTATTTTGGTGTTATGATGGTTAAAAAAGGCATGGCTGACGGTATGGTTGCCGGTGCAGCTCATTCCACGGCAGATACTTTAAGACCGTCCCTGCAAATTGTAAAAACCGCTCCTGGTACAAAACTGGTTTCAGCATTCTTTGTGATGGTAGTTCCCGATTGTGAATATGGTCATAATGGCACATTCATATATGCAGACAGTGGTCTTGTTGAAAATCCTGATGCTGAAGCACTGTCCGAGATAGCTATTTCCTCTGCAAAATCCTTTAAGACTCTCGTAGAAGCTGAGCCAAATATTGCGATGTTATCATACTCTTCCTATGGAAGCGCAAAAAGTGAGTTGACTGAAAAAGTAATTAAAGCTACACAGCTGGCAAAAGAAAAAGCGCCTCATTTAAACATTGACGGTGAATTACAAGCTGATGCAGCACTTGTACCATCTGTAGCTAAATCAAAAGCACCTGGAAGCCCTGTGGCCGGTAAAGCAAATGTATTAATATTCCCGGATTTAAACTGTGGAAATATTGCTTATAAGTTAACCCAGAGATTAGCAAAAGCTGAAGCATACGGGCCAATCACCCAAGGTCTTGCAAAACCAATAAATGACTTGTCAAGAGGCTGCAGTGCTGAAGATATAGTGGGTGTTGTAGCCATCACAGCAGTTCAGGCACAAAACCTGTAAATAACAGTTCAATTTTTGAATTGAATTGTTAACAATAAAAATTGGGGGATTGTATCATGAAAATATTAATAATTAATAGCGGAAGTTCATCTTTGAAGTACCAACTTATTGATATGAAAGATGAGACAGTTTTAGCTAAGGGTTTATGTGACAGGATAGGAATAGATAATTCATTTCTCAAACATACCAAAAATGGATCGGAAACAAAAATTCTTGAGAAAGAATTACCTAATCACAAAGTTGCTATTCAAGAGGTTATTAACGCCTTATCTGACCCGGAAATCGGTGTAATATCAAATATGAGTGAAATTTCAGCAGTTGGGCACAGAGTGGTTCACGGAGGAGAAAAATTCCACGACTCTGTTCTCATAGACGATAGTGTAATAGATGCAATAAGGGATTGTATCGGTCTTGCTCCACTTCATAACCCGCCAAATATTACCGGTATCGAAGCATGTAAGGCATTAATGCCAAATGTTCCAATGGTTGCAGTATTTGATACTGCATTTCATCAAACAATGCCGAAACACGCATACTTATATGCATTACCCTATGAAGTATATGAAAAATATGGCGTAAGAAAATACGGTTTTCATGGAACTTCACATAAATATGTTTCTGAGAGAGCAGCAAAATTACTTAATAAACCTTTGGACCAATTGAAAATAATAGTCTGCCATCTGGGCAACGGAGCAAGCATATGTGCGGTTAAAAATGGCAAGTCTATTGATACAAGTATGGGTTTCACTCCCCTTGATGGTTTAGTTATGGGAACCAGATGCGGCACAATAGACCCTGCTGTTGTTACATTCTTAATGGAAAAGGATAACATGTCTATAAGTGAAATTAATTCCATGCTTAACAAAAAATCAGGAGTCCTGGGCATCTCAGGCGTAAGCAGCGACTTCAGGGATCTCCATGATGCTGCAGATAATGGCAATGACAGAGCTCAACTTGCAATTGATATATTCTGCTATAGAGTAAGGCAATATATAGGAGAGTATGCCGCTGTTATGGGTGGTGTTGATGCTATAGTATTTACCGCAGGAATAGGCGAAAATAATGCCATTGTCAGAAAACAGATTGTTGAAGGTCTGGAATTCTTAGGTATATCTATTGATTTGGAAAAGAATAATATAAGAGGTAAAGAAATAGATATAAGCACTCAGGATGCTAAGATAAGGACTCTGGTTATTCCAACAAATGAAGAACTGGCTATAGCCAGAGAAACATTGAAGCTGATAAAATAAATTGCTTAATCAATAAATAATTTATTACGGTATATGCAAGAGAAGGTTAATCTTTTTTACCTTCTCTTTTTTTGTAAATTTCAAACTAAAAACAAAGCAAGCTCAAAATCACATAAAATATTAATTTTGCATATAATAATTTTGTTAAAAATATTGCTTGAATAAACTTGGAATGTAATAAACTTAAAATGTTCCGGAGGTATCACACATGGCTAAAGGTGGAATTAGAAGAGCTTTTTTAGGGGGGAATACCGAGAAAGGTTTTTACAGCTATTATAATTATATTTTACATAAAGAAGAGGCAATAAAAACATTTATAATAAAAGGTGGTCCCGGTACCGGTAAAAGCACCCTTATGAAAAAAATAGGAGAGGTTCTAAATGAAAAGGGGTATAATGTTGAATATATGCATTGTTCCAGTGATCCAAACAGCATTGATGGAATTGTAATTCCAGAAATAAAGGTTGCCCTATTGGACGGAACTGCTCCCCATATTGTGGAACCAACCTATCCGGGAGCAGTTGATGAAATAATAGATTTAGGAAGATTTTGGAATACAGATAAAATTGAGACACATAAAAAAGAGATTATTAATAAATCGAAGGAAAAATCCAGGCTATTTGCAATGGCTTACAGATATTTAAAGGCTGCCGGAGCAATTCATGATAATATATGTGACTTAGTCAGTATGTCGGTTAACGTAAAAAAATTGAATGCAATAGCAAAAGAAATGACTGATGAAATTTTTACACAACAAGAAAAGTCCTTTGAAGAGGGAAGGGAAAGAAAACTATTTGCAAGTGCAATAACTCCTGAAGGGTTGGTAAATTATATAAATACACTACTTTCAAAAGGAAAAGTATACGGCTTATTAAGTGAAATTGGATCAGGTAGTGAATACATTTTATCTAAAATCAAACATGTAGCTATTGAAAAAGGCGTAAATATTGAATGTTTTTACTGCGGGTTAAAACCTGAGAAAATAGAGCATTTGTTAATACCTGAGAAAAAAATCTTTTTTACAACAATAAATAAGTATCATAATTCTGATATTAAAACAGACAGGTTAATTGACCTGAATGAACTCAGAAACAGCAAAATATATGAAAAAAACAAAGAAGATATAAAATATAATACCAGCTTATTTGAAGAACTGCTTAATAAAGCTGTAAATACAATTAAAAAAGCAAAGGCTGTACATAGTGCTCTGGAAGACTATTACAGCCCAAGTATGGATTTTGATAAACTTAAAGCATACAGGGATGCTTTATTTTATCGGATAATAAAATATACTGAAAACAGATAATTTTAATTCTGTTTGTAATTTTTATTAATATATTTTAAAGCATCCTTCTGATTTATTATATCAGATATACGGAGTTCATAGTGATATGTTTCCAATTCACTTTTGTACTCCTCCTGTGACATTTCTCTTCCGGTAGATAATTCAAAAGCTTTATCCATACTACATATATAAATAAAATTATCTGTTATAACTGTGCCGTCCCTCAAAACTGCATAGCCCTCTTCCGGGGCAGTGTTCAATAAATCTTTTCCAAGAACAAAGGGGGCCTCTAAATTCATAAGATTTGCAATTGTTGGGTAAATATCAATTTCTCCGCCAATTGTACTTATCACTTTGTCATTTTCTATACCAGGTCCGTGAATTATTAATGGCACTTTTTGTTCTTTTATCCAATTAATTTCATTATATTCTTCTCCAATAAAATCAAATAATTCTTCAGAGTGACTCTTTATTATGGCCTGGTGATCACCATATATAACAAGAAGAGTATTGTCATATAGCCCTTGTTCTTTAAGCATTTCTATGAATCTGCCCAGAGCTGAATCCGCATAGTTTATAGCTTTTAAATAATCTCCAAGAAGGGTGCCTTCATATTTTCCTACATCAAATTCATAGGTTTGAAAATATTCAAAATTAAAAGGATGATGACTTGATAATGTTATTAAGAAGCTGTAAAATGGCTTTGTTTTATCAATAAAATCCAACGATTGCCTGAAAAACGAAGTGTCTCCCAGACCCCAACCTATATATTCATCAAGTACATAATCCCGGTTACTTATAAAGTAATCAAAGCCCACAGCCTGATACATTGCGGATCTGTTCCAAAAACTGGAGTTGTTGGCATGAAAAGCATAGGTATTATAACCTTTTGCTTTTAAAGCTTTTGGAAGAGAGAAGAAGGTATTACCTGGATACCTGAAATATATACTCCCATCTCTGAGAGGATATAATGAATTATTTGAAAGAAATTCAGCATCAGAAGTATTACCGCTGCCGATCTGAAAGTATATATTATCAAAGTAAGTGCTTTCTTTAAGTAATTTATTCAGATTTGGTGTAATCTCAGCGCCAGCCTCTGTTTTTCTGTTAATAACAAAGTGCTGCAAGGCTTCTACTTGCACTATTATCAGGTTTTTTCCTTCAGCTACACCTTTGAAGTTTTCACCAGTCTTTTTCTTATTTTCAAAAAATTGTTCCAATTCAGCCTTATCATCAGAGGTTAAATTCCTGTCGATAAGATAATTGTCTTTTACGAACTCTCGTGCGTCATAATAATGATAGTACAGTAATCCCATTTGTTTTATAACGTGATTTGTATCATAATTGTAAATATCATTATCTGTTTTGCCATAAACAGTTTTAATGGTAAATATACTAAAGGCCGCTAATGTTACAGAAATTATTATTCTAAAAGAAAATTTTGTAACTTTCTGAACTTTTCTTTGATATTTGCTTAAACATATAAGAATTATAAGCATAACCGGTAAATCAGCTAATAATAAAAGATCAGATTTATTAAGAAGATCCTTTATGCTATCACCAATAGAACCTACGAGACCTACCTGATATATAAGAGATACGGTCATCGCGCTATAATAGTAGCGGAAGTAAATAGTGTCGGCCAGAACAAGTATTGTAATTAAAATATTTACAACAAATAATGCAGTTTTTCTCCCTTTAAAGAAAATTAAGGATATTATTGCTATAATGGCAAATATTACAGCAATTGAGGAAATTATCATATTCTTGTTTATCTCTGTAAATTCAAGGTTACCATTTAATCTTGAATCATACTGAAAATAAAAACATTTAAAAGCAACTGAAACAGTAAAAAGCAACAGGAAAAGTATTTCTCCAAAATCTATTGAATTAAAAATATTAATTTTTTTAACGCTGTGGTTAATTCTGTCACTCTTATTGTTTTTTTTGTTTAATGCAATTGTATTAAGCAATTCGGGTCTCCTTTCTAAACAGCCTACCAAAGTTGTACCTATAATTGTCTGATTACAATAGTAAACTGCAAAGATTTAATGTATATTTTTATCCATCCCATTTTACGAGTAGAATTAATTTCAAATCAAATAAAATTCTTCACATTTTTTCACTGTGAAGAATTCTTATTTGAATTTCCCATTCTAAATCATACGGATTCAATTTTAACTCAAGAATTTGATTTTTACAACGATAGTAAAATGCTCCCTAGGGGAGATAATCAGAGTATTTTTGATATAATTGAATTTCATGCAAAATATTCTATATCATCCTTCAATTCTTGAAGTAAAATAGGTTCTTCATATTTTTACACTATTTAAAATATCTGATAAATACATTGATAGGTTTTTCCCTTAGTGGTAAAATAATCAATGTATTCTTTATATAAGCTTATGGCTCCATAAAATAACACATCCGGGTGGATGTGAAATAGGCCCCAGACCTATTAATCTCCACTTAAAAGCCTTAAGAAATATGGGAGCAAAAGTATTTGATGCGCAGCGTGGCTTTATATACTGCGAGGCATACCAACTTAAGGGTTGTGATATTCATCTGGAATACCCGAGTGTTGGTGCCACGGAAAATATAATGCTTGCATCAGTGTTTGCTGAAGGGGATACATACATTCATAATGCAGCAAAAGAACCTGAAATTGTTGATTTGCAGGAATATCTGAAGAGGCTGGGGGTAGAAGTTTCAGGAGCAGGAACAAGTGTCATAAGTATCAGAGGTAATAGCAGGAAGTCAAAAGATATAGAACACACTGTGATTCCTGACAGAATAGTTGCTTCAACTTATGCCACTGCTGCAGCAATAACAGGAGGAGATATCCTGCTTAAGAACGTTATAACTGAGCATATAAATTCAGTTATATCTGTATTAAAAGAATGTGGATGCAATGTAGAAGTAATTGATAAAAATGCTATACGTGTACGTGGCAGTGCGAGACCCATGGCAGTAGACATGATCAGAACTCTTCCATATCCAGGTTTTCCTACGGATATGCAGCCTCAGATAGTTTCATTGCTGTCGATTGCAAAAGGCACCAGTATTGTGGTTGAAACTGTATTTGAAAACAGGTACAGGCATGTAGAAGAACTATTAAGGATGGGTGCTAATATTAAACTTGAAGGACGAATTGCAATAATTAAAGGTGTTGACAAATTAATCGGAGCAGAAGTTTGTTCCAGAGATTTAAGAGGAGGCGCAGCACTGGTACTTGCCGGGCTTGTGGCAGACGGAGAAACAACAATTACCGGACTTAAGCATATTGAAAGAGGATATGAAAATATTGAAAACAAGCTGGCACAGGTAGGTGCATCAATTATCAGAGTTGATGACTAATAAAAAATGAACAGTTTGCCATGGTTTGCCATAGTATTGGCGCGGAGGAAGATAAATGGTAATTCAGAAGATGAATGATGCAAATGAAATCTATCCCCATGAGCCAAAAAAAGTTAAAGCTAAGTTTCAAAAACCTTTATTTTGTTTTAAAATAATATTAATGCTATCCTTGATTATTGCACTACTTGTATTGTTTGGTATGTCGCCATTATTTAGCATTGCGGGTTTTAGAATCCAGGACAGCTTATACTATGAGGAAGAAACATTTATAAATTTATCCGGTGTTTCCATTGGGGATAACGGATTTAAACATGTAGGAACAAATTTTATGCAAATACTGGAATTAAGATATGGTAAAAGCGAGTATAATATTTTACAGAATTGTCCATATATTAAGGAAGTAAAAGTAAAATTTAATATGCCTAATATTGTTGACATTAGTTTTACAGAAAGAGAACCTACGGGATATGTACCTTATCTTGGTACATATCTTTTAGTGGACAACGAAAGCTATGTTCTTGAGATAATGGGCCAAGCCTCCCTTGATGAACTACCTGTTATTAAAGGTTTGGAGTTCAGCTATTATGAACTCGGGAAAAAACTTGCTACAGAGAATACCAAAAATCTTGATGCGGCAATGTATGTTTTAAATGTAATAAGACTTTCGGATAAAAACGACAGGTTTAAGCTTTTAAAAATAGTAGACTCAATTGATGTAGCAAATTTGGACAAGATATGCTTATCTGTAGACTCAAGAATTATTGTTAACTTTGGCAATATGGAAGAACTGGACTACAAGATATCGGCAGCAAAGCAAATATTACTCAAGAACATTAAAGAAACCGAAAAGGGACTTTTGGATTTCACATTAGGAGAAAACCCGACCTTTATACCTGACTCAGATGTGAATTGACTAATAACTTACAGGAGGGGATAAATTGTTACCATTATTAGGATTAATTATAGGTATTTTAATTGGAGTATTTTTTATAGATGTAAATATTCCTCAACAATATTCAAATTATGTTGCCGTTGCCATTCTGGCTGCTATTGATTCAGTCTTTGGCGGTCTTGCTTCAATAGCCAAAGAACAATTTAATATGAAAATATTTTTATCCGGTTTTTTTGGAAATGCACTTCTTGCAGCAGGTATGGCTTATTTAGGAGATCAACTGGGAATACAGATTTACCTTGCGGCAATTTTCGCCTTTGGAAACAGAATATTTTTGAATTTTGCTATAATTCGCAGATACATATTGAACAAGTTGTCAAAAAAAGAAAATATAGAATTATAAGTTCTAATTTTAATTTTTCATATTATTAAGGTAATATATTTTCCAGGGGGACGCTTTTGTGGAGGATTATATAGTTAGTATAGATATTGGGACTTCGAAGATATGTGTTCTCGTAGGGCGTGTAGATAAAACAAACTATATAGAAATATTAGCAAAAGAAATTGCTGCGAATAACGGAGTAAAAAAAGGAATTATAGTTGATGTAGATCATACTGCCGAAATCATTAGATCATGTCTTGACAGAATTGAAAGTTCTAAAGGTATCCTGATTAATTCAGCCTTTGTCAATATTATAGGTATGCATGTTAGTGTGATTAATAATACATATTCAATCAGAATAGATAATCCCGGTCATGAGATAACCAAAAGTGATGTTGAAAAACTGCTTTATGAAGTTGGTAATATTCAGATACCTGAGGGAAGAGAAATAATTGATGTTATCCCGAGATTTTACAGTATAGACGGATACGATGATATAACCGATCCGGTTGGCATGGTAGGAACAAATCTCCAGGTCCATGCAGATATTATTATAGGAAGAATTACTTCTGTAAAAAACATAATCAAAAGTGTTGAGAAAGCAGGTATAAAAATTGACGGAATTGTCACAGAGGCTTATGCTGAAGGGCAATTGTTGCTCACTGACGATGAGAGGGAAGCAGGTTCTATATTGATCGATGTTGGAGCCGGTATAACTGACGTATCAATTTTTTGGAACAAAATGCTTATATTTTATGATTCCATGCCGGTTGGCGGAGATCATATTACCAATGATATATCTATAGGCCTTAAGATTTCATATCAGGAAGCTGAAGCCATAAAAAGGAAATATGAACTTGCTCTTACTTCACTAATCAATAATGACCAGGAATTAGAAGTTGTTGACATTAACCAGGATCATAGTAAATCGATTATGGTTTCAGATGTAGTTGAAATAATAGAGGCAAGAGTCTATGAGATTTTTTCTTTATGCAGAGATATTATAGAAAAAGCAGGACTTAATACTATGAATTTTTCCAATGTTGTTCTCACCGGCGGTGGAATTTCGTATGTGGACGGCAATAAACAGATTGCTGAAGAAGTATTTGGTATACCTGCAAGAGTTGCTGTATATAAAACATCCGTTAGTTTAAAGCCAGAATTATATGCGGCTGCTGGAATAATAAAGTATGTTTCTACTTACTACAAAGGAAATATTGCTCAACTTAACCAAGTGGTAATTAAGAAACAAAAATCATCAATGGCTAAAACATCATTTTTTGATAAGCTTCTGAGCTGGATAAAAGGACTTTTTTAATTTTTCCACAGATTATATATTGCTTAAACAATTAAAATAATATATATTTACTTGTATACGGGGATTCTGTTATTATAAATAGTATAAATAATAGTTTTTATTAAAGTTATGGAATAATTATTTAAATATTTATTTTTATTTAAACAAAGGATAGTTAGGGGGGCTTAATTTGCTGGAATTTGATATTGACTTGGAACAATTTGCCCAAATTAAGGTAGTTGGGGTCGGCGGTGGAGGAAATAACGCTGTTAACAGAATGATAGATGCAGGCCTCCGAGGAGTAGAATTTATAGCTGTCAATACTGATAAACAGGCTTTGTTTTTATCAAAAGCCAATATAAAAATCCAAATAGGTGATAAGATAACTAAAGGTCTTGGAGCAGGCGCCAATCCTGAAATTGGTGAAAAAGCTGCAACAGAAAGTAAGGATGAAATTGCTCAGGCAATTAAAGGGGCAGATTTAGTATTTGTTACAGCAGGTATGGGTGGAGGTACCGGTACAGGTGCGGCTCCGGTTGTATCGCAGATTGCCAGGGAAATGGGAATTTTAACTGTAGGTGTTGTCACAAAGCCTTTTATGTTTGAAGGAAGAAAAAGAATGCAACACGCAGAAAGAGGAATTGAAAACTTAAAAAATACTGTAGATACATTAGTTACCATACCAAACGACAGGCTCTTACAGATAGCTGAGAAGAAGACCACAATAGTTGAAGCTTTTAGAATAGCAGATGATGTTTTAAGACAAGGTGTCCAGGGTATATCTGATTTAATTGCCGTCCCCGGACTGGTAAATCTGGATTTTGCGGATGTAAAAACCATAATGATGAATACAGGGTTGGCTCACATGGGTATTGGACGGGCATCAGGAGAAGGCAGGGCTGAGGAAGCAGCTAAACAGGCAATTCATAGTCCTCTTCTTGAAACTTCTATTGAAGGAGCAAGAGGTGTACTACTTAACATAACCGGTGGTCCGGATCTTGGGTTACTTGAAGTAAATATAGCAGCGGAATTGATTCAAAAATCTGCTGATCCGGATGCCAATATTATTTTCGGTGCGGTTATCGATGAAAATCTAAAAGATGAAATATTAATTACTGTAATAGCCACCGGTTTTGAAAAAGGCCCGGTGATTAAGAAAACTGAAAAGGCTCCCGAAAAAACTACCAAGCCTTCACTTAATAAGCCCTCTTTTGATAAAGTCCCTTTTAATGACTTTTCAGGTGATGACCTTGATATACCTACATTTTTAAGAAGGAACAGATTTAGATAATATTACAATTCCAATCTTTATGATATAAAATATAATGTAAAACATTTAGATTTTAAGCGCTATCATAGAAAGGTAGCGCTTTTTTCCATTTTATTACATTTATTTGACTTTTACTTTGACAAAATCAGCAGTATTAATGGTGTATGATAGTTTTAGTATGAAGAATTAATTTTAAAAAATAGATAGTTTTCCACATAAACGTACAGGCATTTGAATATATGTAAAATAGGGGATTGTCTGATTGTGAGGTATAGCGTATGGAGATTTTTGTTTATCTGGATATTCTCCTTATTGAGAATATAGTTATAAATTATTTTATACTCTTGGTTACATCTAAATTTTCCAAGAATAGATCTTCAAATCTCAGGCTTTTCCTTGGAGCATTAACAGGTGCTGCATATGTTGCAATGATGGTTTGTTTTCCGGTTATTGCATCTAATTATAACATGTGGTCAAAAATTCTTCTGTCAGCACTAATAGTTGCAATATCATTTTCCCATGAAAGTATATCAGGTTTCTTTAAAACTCTGGCAATATTCTATGTATCTACCTTTATTTTTGCAGGTTCAGCCTATGCCTTTATGACATTTAACCAAAGCGGCGGATTTATAAAAAACGGAATATATTATAACTTAAGCCAGTCAAAGTGGAGCAGTCTTGTTCTTTCCATTATTCTTGCAGGTATCATAATTAGAATTTTCATGGAAATTATTCAGTTTAGATTTGCTAAAGATAAACTTTTGGTAAAACTTAAGATTAGCTTTGAAAATCAATCTATTGATCTTTCTGCTTTGATTGATACTGGCAATTCTCTATATGATCCACTGACAAATATGCCTGTGGTTGTAGTTGAATATGGAGCAATTAAAGATATTCTACCACAAGAGATAAGAGAAATATTTGAAAAATATAAGGACAGTGACCTTGCATGCGTAACCGCCATGATTGCAAATTCAAAATGGTTGTCAAGATTCAGGCTGATTCCATTCTCTTCCCTGGGTAAAGATAATGGAATGCTGATAGGGTTTAAACCAGACTATATAAAAATTGGCGAAGACAAGGAGAAAAAGGGTATAAACAATGTAATTGTAGGTATCTATAATAACATACTTTCAAAAAACTCCAGATATAGGGCATTGTTAAGTCCTGAACTTATATAAAGAAAAATTGCAGAGGAGATGAACGTCATGAATTTTAACAAAAAGCTACAGTATAATTTACGTATTAAACTGATAACTTTCTTGTCAAAAATCGGTATTTATAAAAAACTCCCGATATTTTATATAGGTGGAAGCGAAGCATTACCTCCTCCATTAAGTAATGAGGAGGAAAACTATTTATTGGCAAAACTTGAAGAAAGCGATTTAGGAGTAAAGACAATATTAATTGAAAGGAACCTGAGATTAGTGGTATATATTGCAAGAAAATTTGAAAACACAGGTGTTGGAGTGGAGGACCTTGTTTCTATTGGAACAATTGGTTTAATAAAAGCAATAAATACCTTTAATCCTTCGAGAAATATTAAGCTGGCTACATATGCTTCAAGATGCATTGAAAATGAAATTTTGATGTACCTGAGAAGAAGTAACAGGATAAAAACTGAAATATCAATTGATGAACCCTTAAATATTGATTGGGATGGTAATGAGCTTCTTTTATCAGATATATTAGGAACCGAAAATGATATTGTATACCGGAACATAGAAGACGAGGTTGATAAAGAGCTTCTGGATTCAGCTATGGATAAACTGTCCAACAGGGAAAAGAAAATAATGGAGCTTAGATTCGGCCTGGCTAATGGGGAAGAAAAGACTCAAAAGGAAGTTGCAGACATGTTGGGAATATCCCAATCCTATATATCCAGATTGGAAAAAAGAATCATAAACAGATTGAAAAAAGAGATAACAAGGATGATTTAAGTTTAAATTAAATTATCTATTTTTTAAAAAATTTTTTTAAATGCATAGTAGTATTTTCAAGGTTTGAAAAATTTACGATTTATTGTCAAGGTATTTTCAAGAAATATATTGGAGCATAAGACAGTATAAAAAATAACCCGGTGGCAATAATGATACTGACATAATTTTAGCTACCGGGAGGTTTTTATGCTTACCAATAAAGTTGAGATATGTGGAGTTAACACTTCAAAACTGCCGGTTTTAACGAATGAACAGAAAAAAGCCTTATTCGAAAGAATGCATAAAGGCGATAACTCGGCAAGAGAAGAGTTTATCAATGGAAACCTCAGATTGGTTTTGAGTGTTATACAAAGATTTAACAACAGAGGTGAACATGTTGATGATCTTTTTCAAGTCGGGTGCATTGGTCTTATAAAAGCAATTGATAATTTCGATGTTTCACAGAATGTTAAATTTTCAACATATGCAGTACCCATGATCATCGGTGAAATAAGAAGATATCTGAGGGACAATAACTCGATAAGAGTTAGCCGTTCTTTAAGAGATGTTGCCTATAAAGCCTTACAGGTAAAAGAAAAGCTTACCAGTATGAATTCAAAGGAACCTTCAATAGAAGATATCGCAAATGAATTAAATGTGCCCAAGGAAGACGTGGTTCTTGCATTAAATGCCATCCAGGATCCAATTTCTTTATTTGAATCCGTATACCATGACGGAGGAGACGCCATTTTTGTAATGGATCAGGTTAGTGATGAAAAGAATATGGATGAAAACTGGCTTGAAGGTATATCAATTAAAGAAGCAATGAGGAAACTAAACGATAGGGAAAAACTCATATTAAATTTACGTTTCTTTGAAGGAAAAACACAGATGGAAGTAGCTGAAGAAATAGGAATTTCGCAGGCTCAAGTTTCACGGTTGGAAAAAACAGCCCTTGCCCACATGAGAAAGCATATATAACCTTGGATTTTCATATATTACAAGTCCTAATCATATAATATAACTGGTATGTAATACAATAATGCTGATTTTTATGCCCTATTGAAAGGCTGTGGTATTATGAACCGTACTGCTGATCTGAAAAATAAAGAAATCATCAATATCTCAGATGGCAGGAGACTTGGGTTTGTCAGTGATGTAGAAATTAATTTTGAAAATGGTACCATTGAAGGGCTTGTAATCCTAGGGGGAGGAAGGTTGTTTGGATTTATCGGAAGAGAAAATGAATTAGTCATTCCCTGGGATAAAATTAAAAAAATTGGTGAAGACATTATTTTGGTTGATATGGATGAAAGATTTATCAGAAAGTATTTCGACTGCTATTAAATTCCTAAAAAATAGTGACAGTCCTCTTTTTTTATGGTATTAATAGAATTGGTTACCAATTGTTTCGACCGGGAGGATTGCTAATGAAATGTCCGTTTTGCGGTCATGAAGAAGACCGTGTAATTGATTCAAGGCCAACTGATGAAGGTACTTCTATAAGAAGGCGCAGGGAATGTACCAACTGTTTAAAAAGGTTTACAACTTATGAGAAAGTAGAAAACCTTCCTCTTATAGTCATTAAGAAAGATAAAACCAGGCAGATTTTTAGCAGGGAAAAGATATTAAACGGGCTTCTTAGGGCCTGTGAAAAAAGGCCTGTGTCAATTAGTGATTTGGAAAAGCTTGTAGACGAAATCGAAAGCAAAATATATAACTCATTGCAAAAAGAAATCACATCTCAGGCAATCGGAGAAATGGTAATGGCAGGATTAAAAAAGCTCGATGAAGTGGCATATGTTAGGTTTGCATCAGTTTACAGGCAGTTTAAGGATATTAATACATTCATGGAGGAACTAAGAAAACTCCTTGACGAAAAATAACCTATTGCGGAGATATCTAAAAAAATTGTTGAATTATACAATTTATTGTTGTATAATTTTTCATAAAGAGTAAATTATTGTTAATTTTATCGAAGTAAGGTATCTCCAATGATTTCAAAATTGTTAAGTTGCGGGCTTATAGGTATTGAAGGACATATTATACAAGTAGAGATTGATATTAGTGGCGGAATCCCTTCTTTTGAAATAGTTGGGCTGGCAGATGCAGCTGTAAAGGAATCAAAAGAAAGAGTAAGGGCTGCAATAAAAAATTCAGGTTTTATTTTCCCTTCAAAAAAAATAATCGTTAATCTTGCTCCTGCAGATATAAGAAAAGAAGGTTCTTGCTTTGACCTGCCTATAGCGTTAGGAATTCTCATTTCAACAGGACAAGTAAATAGCCCTGAACCTGGAAATTATTTGTTTACAGGTGAATTATCCCTTGACGGACAGGTCCGTCAGGTTAAGGGTATACTTCCAATGGCTGTAACCGCATTGAAAAATGGAATCAAAAATCTGGTAGTTCCTACTGTTAATGCTGACGAAGCTGCAGTTGTAAATGGGTTGAACGTACTTCCTGTTAATTCTCTTTTGGAAATAGCAAGCCATTTAAATATGGAATATACTATACAACCACATATAGTGGATATAGAGTCCATTTTTAATAAATCAGTTTATTATGAACTTGATTTTGCAGATGTGAAAGGTCAGGCTAATGCAAAAAGAGCTCTTGAAGTGGCTGTTTCAGGTGGGCATAACATTCTTATGATTGGTTCTCCCGGCTGCGGGAAAACCATGCTGGCAAGGCGCCTGCCTACCATAATGCCTCCCCTGACTTTCGAGGAATCCCTGGAGGTTACGAAAATTTACAGCATTACCGGAATGCTTCCTCCAGGGACTTCGTTAGTAACTACCCGTCCCTTCCGCTCTCCTCATCACACTATTAGTAAAATCAGCCTGGCAGGTGGAGGAAAAATTCCAAAGCCAGGCGAGATAAGCCTTTCTCACCATGGGGTGTTATTTCTTGATGAACTACCTGAGTTTAACAGTGAAACCCTTGAAGTCCTCAGGCAGCCGCTTGAGGATGGGTTTGTTACCATTTCAAGGATAAATACCAGTATTACATATCCTGCCATGACTACATTAGTGTGCGCTGCAAATCCATGCAAATGCGGAAATTATCTTGACAGCACAAAGGAATGTACTTGTACCTCCAGGGAAGTAAGACAATATATTTCCAGAATCAGCGGTCCTCTTCTCGACAGGATTGATATTCAAATAGAGATTCCTTCGGTAAAATATGATGAGCTAGACAGTACAAAAAAAGAAGAACCTTCCCATATAATAAGGGATAGGGTAAAAAAGGCCAGAGAAATTCAACAGGAAAGATATAAGGGTACAAACATATATTCAAATTCACAATTACTTCCTTCCATGTTGAATAAGTATTGCAGGCTGGACCCAAAAGGAAGAGAAATTCTGAGAAATGCTTTTGAAAAGCTTGGTATGAGTGCAAGGGCACATCATAAAATACTAAAAATCGCAAGAACCATAGCGGATATGGAGGGAAGTATTTCTATTAAACCAAAACATCTGGCAGAGGCCATTCAATACAGAAGTCTGGACAGAAAATATTGGAGTTGATAGAAATGAATCAGGACATTATATACTGGGTATGGTTATCATCCTTGCTCCAAATAAGTCCCAGGAAAAAAATAGAATTAATACAGTACTTCAAAGAACCTCAATATATTTGGCATTCAAGAAATGAGGATTTAAAAAACCTACCTTTTATCTCAGAAAGTATGTTTAAACAGCTTACAGACCCTGAACCCAGGAAAAAGGTTGATAAACTGATTGAAATTATATACAGGGAAGATATACATATTTATAGGTACAATTACGATAAATCTTATCCGGATATACTATATAACATGTATGATCCTCCTTTAATACTTTATTCAAAAGGTTGTATAAACCTGAACGAAATGGCGGTTGCAATTGTAGGTGCAAGAAAAGCTACCTCCTACGGACTTAAAACTGCTGAGAAATTTGCCTTTGAGCTTGCATCTTATGGTATAACAGTAATTAGTGGCATGGCAAGGGGAATTGACTCCCAGGCACATATAGGTGCCCTTAAAGCTGGTGGAAAGACAATTGCGGTTCTAGGATGCGGGCTTGATATAGTGTATCCTCCTGAAAACAGGCAGTTAATGGAGAATATTATCAATAACGGGGCGGTTGTTTCTGAATATCCTCCTGGTACTCAGCCATTGCCATATAATTTCCCGGCAAGGAACAGAATAATAAGTGGCTTAAGCCATGGTGTGGTTGTAGTTGAGGCAGCCAGTAAAAGCGGTTCACTTATAACTGCAGATTTTGCTCTGGAACAGGGAAAAGAGGTTTTTGCAGTGCCGGGAAATATTAATAATATTAATAGCAGGGGCACTAATAAATTAATAAAGGAAGGAGCAAAACTGGTAAGTGATGTAGAAGACATCCTGGAAGAAATAATAGAATTCAGTGTACAAAAAATTCCTGAAAAAAAGAGGAAAAACCTAATTTACAGTAGTATTTATAAAGAGTTAAATACTGTAGAAAAAAGTATTTTAAAAGAATTAAAATATGAACCTCTTCATATAGATAGAATTGCAGAAAAATGCAATATTAGTATTCAGGATGCCAATGTTTTGCTTACAACGCTGGAATTAAAAGGAATTATAGAGCAATTGCCTGGGAAGGTTTTCTGCATTAGTCAATAAAATACTGGATTTTATTTATGAATGTTGCTAATATATAAAATACAGGTTTTAATAAGCCTGCAATCTTACCATAAAATGGTAATTTAATATCCGGAGGTTATAATGGCAAACAATTTGATAATAGTAGAGTCTCCTGCGAAAGCAAAAACTTTAAGCAAATTTTTAGGAAAAGAATATAAAATAGAGGCTTCAGTGGGACATGTTAGGGATTTGCCAAAAAGTCAGATGGGAATTGAAATTGAAAATAATTTCAAACCCAAGTATATTACCATCAGAGGCAAGGGCGATATATTAAACAAATTAAAAAAAGAAGCCAAAAATGCTAAAAGAATATATCTTGCTACCGACCCTGACAGGGAAGGTGAAGCTATATCATGGCATCTCACAAAATTATTGAGTATTGATGAATCTGAAAAATGCAGAATAACTTTTAATGAAATTACCAAAAATGCTGTAAAAAACGCCATTAAATCTCCAAGACAAATTGATATGGATCTAGTTGATGCACAGCAAGCGAGAAGAGTGCTTGACAGGCTGGTTGGATATAAGATCAGCCCACTTTTATGGAAGAATGTTCGTAAAGGGTTAAGTGCAGGCAGAGTTCAGTCTGTAGCCACAAGGATTATTTGTGACAGGGAAGAGGAAATTGAAAATTTCGTACCTGAGGAATACTGGACACTGGCTGTATTATTGGCCAAAGAAGGAAGTAAAAATACCTTTGAAGCCAGGTTTCATGGCAGAACTGATGAAAAAATTGAACTTAAAGATGAAGAACAAGTTAAAAAAATAATGGCTGACTTAGAAGGAGCCGATTATATCGTCAGTAAAGTAAAAAAAGGTGAAAAGAAGAAAACACCTCCACCTGTTTTTACAACAAGTACCCTCCAGCAAGAGGCTTCAAGAAAACTAGGTTTTTCAACCAAAAAAACCATGATGGTTGCCCAGCAGTTATATGAGGGAATAGAAATAAAGGATATGGGAGCCCTGGGTTTAGTTACTTATATCCGTACAGATTCTATCAGGATTTCCGATGAGGCAGTTAAGGAGGCCGCACAAATAATTAAAAGCAGGTTTGGAGACGATTACCTGCCCAAAGAAGCAAGAGTATATAAAAACAAGAGCAATGCCCAGGATGCTCATGAAGGAATACGCCCTACCAATGTTGCATTGCATCCTGATTCAATCAGGGATTCTCTCAGTAACGATCAATATAAATTGTATAAGCTTATATGGGAAAGGTTTCTATCAAGCCAAATGGCACAAGCTGTTTATGATACACTGACAGTTGAGATTACTGCAGGAGATTATATTTTCAAAGCGGTTGGATCAACAGTAAAATTCCCTGGTTTTATGGCTGTATATACTGAAGACAGGGATGATGGACAGGAAGAAGAAAATACAAATATACCTTCTCTAGAAGAGAAAGAAAAACTTAATCTCAAAAAAATTGATCCTAAACAGCATTTTACTCAGCCACCTTTAAGATATACAGAAGCAACTTTAGTAAAAGCGCTGGAAGAAAAAGGTATAGGCCGGCCAAGCACTTACGCTCCTACTATAACAACAATATTGTCGCGAGGATATGTCGTCAAAGAAAAGAAATACTTAAAGCCTACTGAATTGGGCAAAATTGTTAATGATATAATGAAGAAATATTTTAAAGATATAGTGGACATTGAGTTTACTGCACAGATGGAAGAAAAACTTGATGCAATTGAAGAAGGAGAAAAGGATTGGGTTACTGTAATTAAAGAATTTTATGACAGTTTTGTACAAGATCTTAAAGAAGCAGAGGAAACGATTGGAAAAGTAGAAATAAAGGACGAGGAAACTGACATAATTTGTGAGAAATGCGGAAGAAAAATGGTAATAAAGCAAGGCAAATATGGTAAATTCCTTGCTTGTCCTGGATTTCCCGAATGCAGAAATGCCAGGCCAATTTTTGAAGAGGCAGGGGTTAATTGCCCGTTATGTTCTGGCAAGGTACTTATCAAGAAAACAAAGAAAGGCCGAAAGTACCTAGGTTGTGAGAGATATCCGGAATGCAGTTTTATGACCTGGGATATGCCTGCAGGCAAAAATTGCCCTAAATGTGGTAATTTTCTTGTTAAGAAGTCCTCAGGTAAAAATGGGACATTGAAGTGCAGCAATGAAGCATGTGATTATGTAACAGATGAAAAAAATTAACAAGTGCAACATAAAGTCTTAACATTATCAAAAGGTCTGAAGGGAATAAAATATGCCGGATTATATAAACGTAATTGGTGCCGGGCTGGCTGGTTGCGAAGCTGCCTGGCAGATAGCCAAAAGAGGAATTAAAGTAAAGCTGTATGAAATTAAACCAAAACAATTTACTCCAGCTCACCACAGTCCGGATTTTGCCGAGTTGGTTTGCAGCAACTCTTTAAGGGCTGATTCTTTAGAAAACGCAGTGGGGTTGTTAAAAGAAGAAATGAGGCTTTTGGATTCGATTATCATTAAATGTGCCGACATTACCAAAGTTCCGGCTGGTGGTGCTTTAGCAGTAGACAGATATAGATTTTCCAGGATTATTACTGAAAAGATTAAGAATCATAAAAATATTACCGTTATAAATGAAGAAGTTACAAATATACCGGATAATGCAATCACGGTAATAGCTACCGGACCTCTGACTTCTGCTGCCCTGTCCCGGCATATATCAGAATTTATAGGACATGATTATTTATATTTTTATGATGCTGCAGCACCTATTGTAACAAGTGAATCAATAAATATGAAAAAGGCTTTCCTGGCTGCACGCTATGGTAAGGGACAGGAAGATTATATTAACTGCCCTATGAACAAAGATGAATATGATTTGTTTTATAAAGAGCTTGTCAATGCAGAAAGAGTTCAGATGAAAAAATTTGAAAAAGAAATATTATTTGAAGGATGTATGCCTGTAGAAAGCCTTGCTGACAGAGGTTATGATACATTAAGGTTTGGACCAATGAAACCTGTTGGCTTAATAGACCCTGCAACAGGAAAAATTCCTTATGCTGTAGTTCAGCTAAGGCAGGACAACTCCGAAG
Source organism: Clostridiaceae bacterium (assembly GCA_012840395.1). Taxonomy (NCBI): domain Bacteria; kingdom Bacillati; phylum Bacillota; class Clostridia; order Eubacteriales; family Clostridiaceae; species Clostridiaceae bacterium. Next base: position 53,110 of record DULL01000017.1, read on the forward strand.
GAACACTATATAATATTGTAGGTTTTCAAACCCGTTTAAAATGGCCTGAACAAAAAAGAGTATTTAGACTTATCCCCGGGCTTGAAAATGCAGAGTTTGTAAGATATGGTGTAATGCATAGGAATACTTTTATTAATTCACCATTGTTACTGGACCAGACTTATAATATGGTTAAGAGGCCTAATATCTATTTTGCAGGACAAATTACCGGGGTTGAGGGTTATGTAGAATCAGCATCTTCCGGCCTTGTGGCTGGAATAAATGCAATTTTTAAATATACTGGAAAGAGTCCCCTGGTATTTCCAGGCAATACTGCTATTGGTGCCTTGAGCAGATACATATCAAAATCTTCCATTAAGGATTTTCAACCAATGAACATTAATTTTGGGCTTATAGATGATGGCGACTTGAAAATAAAGGATAAAAAAAATAAAAAGCTTGAAATCTCCAAACGTGCTTTAGACGAAATTAAAAAAATTATTAGTACACATAATCTGTAGAAGTTTGTTGTTCTTATTTTAATATTCATGGTGTTACATCCTCTCTTTAATTCATTCAAGAGAGAATGTCATATGTCGATTACATTATCAACATCGACAAATAACAATTTATTTCTGTATATTACTACAAAATGTTTTAATATATTATTGTTTTCTAAAAAAATTTATGTTAAAATCATGATGGCATGGAAAATATTCCATGTAAAATATTTTTGTTTACTACTCTGGAAAGTGGGTAAGTTATGATACGTGGTTTATTTAATAATACCAGGATTATAGAAAAAGCATTAGATGCTTCTTTCCTGAGAAATGAAATTATTTCACATAATATTGCAAATGTTGATACTCCAGGATATAAAAGGTATTCTGTTCAATTTGAAGAAATATTGAATGGTAACATGGAAGCAAGGATATCAGGATTAAGAACAAATGATGTTCATATTCCTATAGGAAAAGACAGGAAAGAAGATATACAACCAAAAGTAATAAGAGACAACAGGGAATCAAGCATGAGAATAGATGGAAATAATGTGGATATTGAAAAAGAAATGGCTGAAATGGCTAAAAACAGCATTAAATATCAAATTATGATACAAAATATCAATTCCAGCTTCAGAAGACTTAAAAATGTGATTAATGAAGGGAGATGATTTAATTGGGTTTTTTGGATTCATTGGATATAGGAGCTTCTGCATTAACAGCTCAGAGGCTCAGGATGGATATAATAGCTCAGAATATTGCTAATGTTAATACCACAAGAACAGAAAATGGTACACCTTATAAAAGAAAAACAGTAGTTTTTGAAGAAAGGAATTCAAAGGAATCCTTTTCAAGCCTTTTATCTTCCGGTAACCAAGGAAATCTTACTGGTAAGGGAGTTAAAGTGTCAGGTATTGTGGAAGACAACTCACCCTTTAAAAGAGTATATGAACCGGGACATCCTGACGCAAATGAAGAAGGATATGTACTTATGCCAAATGTAGATATTGTTACAGAAATGGTTAATATGATATCCGCATCAAGAGTATATGAAGCCAATGTAACTTCAATTAATACAGCCAAGAGCATGGCACTGAAAGCACTCGAAATAGGAAGATAATTCAACGGAGGGTAAATATGGCTATAAACCTTGTGACACAGCAGTTAGGTAATCAGGTATCATCTGTAAGTAATAGTAAAGTCAGTTCAAAAAACAGCGTAGGAAATGACAATAGCTTTCAAACAATATTCAATGATGTATTAAATAAAACAAATTCACTCATTCTCGAGTCAGAAAAACTAACAAAGGAAGCTTCACTGGGTAATATTGACAACATTCATCAGGTTCTTATTGCTAGTGAAAAGGCGGATATTGCCTTGCAGCTTACTTTACAAATACGAAATAAGGTTTTGGATGCTTACAATGACATAATGAGAATGCAAATTTAAGTTATCTGAAACTAATAACAAATAGATTGAAAATAATAAATGAATATAGAATATAAAAATATAACAGATAGAGATAAATAATATAAACAGATAGATATATAAATAAATAAATAATTCATCTCAATAAACAAATGTCCTGAAATGCTAATCAGATAGAAACTTTTCAAAGAGAAATGCTAATCAAAATGCTATTCAAAGAGAAATGTTAATCTAAGAGAAATGCTAATCAAAAATGCTATTCAAAGAGAAATGCTAATTAAATAGTGAAACTTATACAAAAAAGGTAATCAAATTTTTAAGGTATACATAAAACTTAATGTTAGTACACTATTCTATTATAGTTTACTAATTTTGTATTACCTTGTAGAGAGGTGTAATAGTTGCCTGAAGAGATACTAAAATTCCGACAGAGAATTGCCGAATTCTGGAATGGACTGGAAAAAGGCCAAAAGATCAGGATTTATATAACTTCTATTATTGTTACATTATGTGTAGTTTTAGGCTTAATTCTATTAAACAAGCCTAACCGGATAACTTTAATAAGAGATTATGATCCTAAAGATATTGGGGAAATGAGTGCTATTCTAAATGAAAATAACATTTGGAATAGTATTGAGAATAACGGGACCAGTATTGTAATTAATGCCAGGGATAACAACAAGGCTCAGGTAGTTCTTGCTCAAAAGGGATACCCCAAAAGCGGTATGACTTTTGAAGATGCTATTTCCATGATAGGAATGAGCACCACTGAAAGTGATAAAAAATATATTTGGAAACAGCAAAAGACCGCAGATATTGAGAGCAAGCTGAAGATGCTGGACAATATTGAAAATGCTTCTGTAATTTTAGCTTTACCAGAACGGTCCATTTTCATGCTGCCTCAAGAGGAAGCAAGCATGCCTACTGCTTATGTAATGATTAAACCAAAAGAAAAGCTTACTCCCAAACAGGTAGAGGCTGTAGTCATGATAGTATCACGCAGTGTAGAAAATTTAAAACCTGAGAATATTACGGTTGTTGATAATAATCTAAACATTCTGAATAACTACTATAAGGATACGGCTTTTGAAATGGTTAATACTCAGGAAGAAATGAGGTATAAAAAAACACTTGAATTACAAAACAGGGTATATGAGTATTTCAGCGTAGGAGAGTTTGACAACTTCGATACCATCAGAGTTGTTGCAAATCCTGTTTTGGATTTTGATACTTTGAAAGAGCAAAAAAAGACCATATCCAATCCCGAGGGTATGACCGAAGGAGCAGTTATAAGCAGCGAATCAACAAACGAACAGCTATTTAACAGTACGGGTGAAGATATACCTGCCCCAGGTATAGACGCAAATCCAGGTACTGATTTAGTAGATACTCCCACATACCAAATTGGAGAGCAGGAAAATTCATCTTATAGCAAACAACATGATATCAGGAATTATGCTTATAACGAAACCATTAGCGAAACTGAAAAAGCAGTTGGTGTTTTAATACCTGAAAAGTCTACCATGGCTATCTCATTATGGTATGGGAAAAGAGTCACTGATCAGAATAAGTTGTCAGATGAATTCCTGGAGAGTGTAAAAATAGCTGCAAGTACTGCAACAGGAATTCCTGTGGAAAATATATCAGTACACAGAATGCGCTTGGCAGAAGAAAAAGTTGAAGAAGTAACCGAAACCAGAGAAGATATAATCAGGGAGCTGATTACCATATATGGCTTGCCAATACTTGGACTTCAATTTGCAATAATAATAGTAATGATTATTTTAATCAGAAATAGGAAAAGAAAGAAGCAAGAAGAAATGGTTCAAGCAGTTGATAATTCACAACAAGAATCTGCTGAAAGTCCCAAAATTGAGGAGAGCATCCCTGAAATAGTTGTTGAGGAAAAATCAGAGATAAAGAAGCAATTAGATAAATTTGTACAGCAAAAACCTGAAGCTGTAGCCCAACTATTAAAGAACTGGCTTGCAGAAGACTGGGATTACTAATGACAGCTGAAAGGAGGAGATTGCATTGATACGTACCAGCCAGTCCAGAAAGATAAAAAGCGGTAAAGAAAAGGCAGCCATGTTGTTAATTGCCTTAGGACCTGAAAAATCAGCCAGGATTTTCAGGTATTTAAAAGAAGAAGAAATAGAACAATTAACACTTGAGATAGCTAATATAAGGACTGTGGCTCCGGAAGAAAAAGAAGCAGTATTAGAGGAGTTTTATCAGTTATGTATAGCTCAGGAATATATAGCTGAGGGTGGCATAAGCTATGCAAAAGAAGTACTTGAAAAGGCTCTTGGTACCCAAAAAGCACTCGAAATTATAAATAAACTGACAGCCTCTCTCCAGGTAAGGCCTTTTGATTTTGTTAAAAAGGCTGATCCTTCCCAATTACTTAATTTTATTCAAAAAGAGCACCCTCAAACCATTGCTCTTATACTAGCTTACCTGCATCCACAACAAGCAGCAGCAATCCTTTCTGCTCTTCCACAGGATAAACAGGTCGATGTTGCTAAAAGAATCGCAGTAATGGACCGCACTTCACCTGAAATCATAAAAGAAGTTGAAAGGATCTTAGAAAAAAATCTGTCTACTCTTGTGGTGGAAGATTATACTGTAGCAGGTGGTATACAATCAATTGTAGATATATTAAACAGTGTTGACAGGGGAACCGAGAAAAATATTATGGAAACCCTTGAAATAGAAGATCTTGAACTCGCTGAAGAAATTAAGAAAAGAATGTTCGTATTTGAAGATATCATCACATTGGACAACAGATCTATCCAGAGGTTCCTTAGAGAAGTTGATAACAATCAACTCGCTATTGCACTTAAAGGAGCTACGGAGGAAGTTCAAAAAGTTGTTTATGCAAATATGTCCAAGCGGTTAGTTGAAATGATAAAAGAAGACATAGAGTATATGGGTCCTGTAAGGTTAAAAGATGTAGAAGAAGCACAGCAGAAAATTGTGAATATCATAAGAAGACTTGAGGATGAAGGAGAAATAATAATATCAAGAGGCGGAGGAGATGAGATAATTGTCTAATAAGGTATTTAAACGCGATCAGGTATGTTTGGGCTCACCTTTCAGGGTTGGCATTCCTATATATTATAATGATGATAATCCGGAAGAAAAGTATAAAGTTTCTGAGTTGAAAGAGTCTTATTATTCAGCGAACCTAAACAGAACATATAATGATTTGCTGGAAAATGCCAGAAAACAGGCAGAATCAATTATTAACGATGCCCAATGTGAAGCTTCCGCCATAATTGATGATGCGGTCGAAGAAAGCAAGATAAAAGCCTTTAAAATAGAAGAAGATGCCAGGCGTAAAGGTTATGAAAAAGGATTTCAGGAAGGTTTGGAAGAAGGAAGAAAGAAGTACAGAAACCTGATTTTGGAACTTCAGAAAGAAAGGCAATGTGCAAGAGATGACTATAAGAGAGTCGTTAAAAATATTGAAGCTGATGCTGTCTACCTGGTACTGGAGATTTCAAAAAAAATAATAGGCGAAGAAATCTCGGTGAGAAAGGAATTAATTCTGGAATTAATAAGACAGGGATTTGAAAAATCCATGTATAAAGATAGTCTTGTTCTTAAGGTATCTCCTGAAGATTATCAATTTGTTACCGAAAATAAAAATGCACTTTGTGCCGCAGTTCCAGGAATGGGAGAACTGGAGATAAGAAGTGACCCGAACCTCCATTCTGCTTCATGTATTATTGAAACACCACAGGGCACTGTAGATGCAGGGTTAGAAACAAGGTTTTCAAGAATTGAGGAATTATTCAAAAAAATTCTGGCAGTAGAAAAATAAACAAGATGTGAGGTATTAGAAATAATAGTGGAAAAAACAAGCAGTATTGATTTATTAAAATTTGCAAATATACTGGATAAAATTGATTTAATCCGTTGCTCCGGCAAAGTTTCAAAGGTAATAGGGCTGACAATTGAATCTACTGGCCCGGATGCGAAAATTGGTGAACTTTGTGAAATACATACAGGGGTAAATAATATAGTGAGAGCTGAAGTTGTCGGATTTAGGGATAATAATGTTTTACTTATGCCTTTAGGAGATATGTCGGGAATTGGCCCTGGCGACACCGTAATTGCTTCTGATGAAGCTTTAAAGGTTGGTGTTGGAAAAGGCCTGGTTGGCAGAATTCTGGATGGTATTGGCAATCCGATAGATGGTAAAGGCAAGCTAGATATCGAAGATTTTTATCCTGTAGACAATCAGCCCCCGAATCCTTTAATGAGAAAAAGAATAAAGGAGCCCATGGCTCTTGGAGTTAAAGCAATTGACGGGCTTCTGACTGTTGGAAAAGGACAAAGAATAGGAATATTCGCCGGTAGCGGAGTCGGTAAGAGTACTCTTCTTGGAATGATGGCCAGAAATTCAAAGGCGGATATTAATGTAATTGCATTAATCGGTGAACGAGGCAGGGAAGTAAAAGAGTTTATAGAAAAGGACTTAAAAGTAGCAGGTCTTGAAAGATCTGTTGTAATTGCTGCCACTTCTGATCAACCTGCCTTGATCAGGCTTAAAGGTGCCTTGGTGGCCACTTCAATAGCAGAGTATTTTCGCGACCAGGGGAAGGATGTAGTCCTGATGATGGATTCACTTACCAGATTTGCCATGGCCCAGAGAGAAATAGGCTTGTCCATAGGTGAACCGCCTGTTTCAAGAGGTTATCCTCCATCTGTTTTTGGTATTTTCCCACGGCTTCTTGAAAGAGCCGGTACATCCTCCAAAGGTACAATTACTGGCATATATACTGTCCTGGTTGACGGTGACGACCTTACAGAGCCTGTAACCGATACTGCCAGGGGTATACTTGACGGACACATAGTACTGTCCAGGAGCATTGCCAACAAGAACTGTTATCCGGCAATTGATGTACTTGCCAGTGTCAGCAGAGTAATGACTGATATTGTTTCTTCCAGTCATATGGAAACAGCACGGAAGGTAAAGCAAGTAATGGCTGTATATAGAGAAGCTGAAGATTTAATTAACATAGGTGCTTATGTAAAAGGCAGCAATCCTAAAATTGATTATGCAATAGAAAATATAGATAGCATTAATAATTTTGTCCAGCAAGGTATTCATGAGAGTTTTACCTTTGAAGAAACAATGAAATTATTAGAGAAAACATTGATATAAGAGGGTAGTTAAATGTCAAAATTTCAATTTAATTTACAGTCGCTTTATAATATAAAAATCCTGATGGAAGATTTGGCAAAAAATAAATTAAGTAAAGCCCTCAAAGAACTAAATAAGCAGGAAATGCTTCTTGATCAGTACTTATGCGACAGATCATCCTGCATAACTGAACTATCCGCTAAGTGTAAAGATGGAGTGCCGAGCTTTGTTTTGAAATCATATAACCTTTATTTAACACAATTAAACGAGAAAATAACAAAACAAAAAGAGGTTATAAAGTTAGCTAAGAAAAATGTCGATACAGTTAGGGAAGAGTTGATAAAGGCGACCCAGGAAAAAGAAATGTTTGAAAAACTTAAAGAAAGAAAATATGCTGCTTATTTGTATGAAATAAGCAAGAAAGAACAGAGAATTACGGACGAATTAGTATCCTACAGAAAAAGCCTGAAATCAGCAATGTTGTAAGCAGTCGGTGTGAAGAAAAAGAGTATGGCCAAAGGAGGTGGAGTGAAAATTGACAAACATTATCGGCGCTATACTTAATCATAAACAAGTTAACTCATTAAAAGCGCCAAAAACAGAAAATACAAATAAAAATTCAAGAAAAAACCATAATAAAGAAATGGACACTTCTGAATGCTCAAACTTTCTGTCACTATACCAGAACATTCAGTCATCTCCCTCAGACCAAAATCCTGAGTGTGAAGAAAGAACAAATAATATAGATTGTGAGACAAAAAGTTTGATGCCTGTCAGCCACTTACAGGAATATCCGGTACATCTATTGGAACGGCTCATATCCGCCAATGAGGCTTTATTAAATCCTGATCAAGAAAATATATTATTAACTGGTGAGCCAATTCAAAGCAGCAGTATACCTGATTTTATAGATTTAATGAATATAAACGGGGATGAAAATAAAACCTCTGGTGAAGAAAGCTTATTTCAGTTGCAGATAAATTCTGAATTATTAACAGCTACAGAGGAAGAGTCAAATAAAACAAATAACAGTGAAAGTGGCCATGAAGATTCAATTGAGGCAGATTTTGATATTAACCTGGCCGCAAACACAATTGCATATAAAAATACAGACTTAGGACAAGGCGAAATCACTATTGTTAGTGATGCTTCAAATAATAAAACAGATATAAATGAAGATTTAGATACTGCATTAAATAATGAACAGGTCAATAAAACAGAAGATTTGCACTCTGATGCTAAGGAAATTAAATCCGAATTAAAGAGAGAAAGCAACGAAGATACAGAACACCAGGATGGCAGTATAGATAATGATTTTTCAATTCTTCAATCTCTTGAGAATAAACCGGAGCAACCTGAGTATTATCAGGAATTCTCTGTACACAATAATGATGAATTGGAAAACAGGGAAATTCGTTTATCAAAATCTGATGGACAGAATATACTGAAGCAGGTTATAGACAAGGCAAAAGTTTTTATTGACGGTGAAAAATCTGAAATGGTAATTGAATTAAAGCCTGAAAGCCTAGGTAAGCTTTCACTAAAGGTTGTTTCTGAAAAAGGTATGGTGGAAGCAAATTTTGTAGCTGAAAACACTCAAGTTAAAGAAATATTAGAAACCAATATGAATTTGTTAAAGGATGTACTTGAAAAACAAGGCTTAGTAGTTCAAAATTTCAGTGTTTCAGTTGGTGATCATTCTGCGGGCAGCTTCGGTAGAGATGACAAAACTTCCAGAGAAAAAGGCAAAGTAAATATTGCCTCAGTTTATACAGATATTGGAGAATTTACAGTTACTGATTATCAGCAAGTAGATAGGATAATTGACATATATAAAATTAACGGAAGAAAAATTGATTTAACAGCATAGGAGGTAAACAAATGCCTATCAGTACAGTAACCAATTCAAATATTCAAACACAGGCCACAGAGAAATCTGCATCAAAAGCAGAATCAAAAAATCCGGGAGACTTAGGGAAAAATGATTTTCTGAATCTCCTGGTTACCCAGCTAAAATATCAGGATCCTCTTAACCCTATGGATGATAAGGCTTTTATAGCACAAATGGCTCAGTTCAGTGCACTTGAGCAAATGCAGAATTTAAACAGTAACTTTACTCATTTGAAAGCTTTCAGCTTAATAGGACTGAATGTTTTAGCCACTATTATTGACAAGCAAACAAGTGAAGTAAGAGAAATAACAGGTTTTGTCCAAGGAGTAAAAATTGCCCAGGGAAATGCATATGTGATTATAAATGACGAAGATGTACCAGTAGATAGTATAACGTATATATATTAAGAACTTTTACGAATGTTAAATGACAAGAGGAGGAGTTTATATGTTGAGATCAATGTTTTCAAGTGTTTCCGGACTAAGAGCACAGCAAACAAAAATGGATGTTATAGGCAATAATATAGCCAATGTCAATACAGTTGGCTTTTGGGGAAGCAGAGTGTCCTTTCAGGAAGTATTGAATCAAACAATAAAGAATGCTACAGGTCCAGACCCAATTAGCGGAAGAGGGGGTACAAATCCGTTACAAATTGGTCTTGGAACTTCAGTAGGAGCAATAGACATGAATACTAATGCAGGAGGCATACAAAGAACTGATAATCCTTTTGACCTTTCAATAGAAGGAAATGGATTTTTCATTGCAAGAGGCTCTGAAAATGAAGCTTTTAAATTTACAAGAGCTGGTAATCTAAGATTTGACTACCTGGGAAACCTAATTACCTCTAACGGCTTAAATGTTTATGGATGGCTGGATTACGGTGGAAAAGTAAATAGTGAAGGTATGTATATTTTTGATACAGACAAACCAATAGAACCAATTAATATTTTTTCAGATATTTACAACGGCAATAAAAAAACAATAGCTCCAAAGGCAACCACAGAAGCTGTATTGGCCGGAAACCTTGACGCTGCAAATCCTGTATGCCAGATTACTGATCCGCCTCAGATAATTGTACCTGTTACGGTTTATGATTCTCTTGGAAACGCATATAAACTAGAAATTGAATTCAGAAAAACAGCCATTAATTCTACTGACCCAATCAATACAGAATGGACTTGGTCAATACCAAATGGAGATGGATTTACAACCGGAAGTACCGGAAGAATTAGGTTTGACTCAAATGGTTACATAATGACTGATGACCAAACCAACTTTAATGTAACACCAACTATAAATATAATTCCTAATGCAGCAACAACAGGAGCAGGCCCGTTTACAATTAATTTGGATTTCTCAAAAATCTCAATGTTTGCAACCGAAAATTCTGTCAAAGCGACAAATGTTGACGGATATCCTGCTGGTTCATTTGTAACCTGCAGTATTGGCTCAGATGGAGTAATAATGGGAGTATACTCCAATGGAAAACAACAGCCCTTAGGCCTTATTGCTCTGGCAGTTTTTGAAAATCCGGCAGGACTTGAAAAAGTTGGCAATAACATGTTTATGGCTACTGCCAACTCCGGTAACTTTGTCAAAGCTTCAAAGGCAGGCATGGATGGTGCAGGAATTTTAAACCCCGGCACATTGGAATTATCAAATGTTGATCTTGCTACTGAGTTTACAGAAATGATTGTCACTCAAAGAGCCTTCCAGGCCAATAGCAGGGTTATTACAGTATCAGATGAGATGCTAATGGAATTAGCCAATCTGAAGAGATAACGATTAAGTAGTATTGGAGGTAGAAACAATGATTATGTTAACAAATATTAGAGGCAATAGCTTCGTTCTTAACTGCGATTTGATAGAAACTATTGAATCTACCCCGGATACTGTTATATCGTTAATTAACGGAAAAAAGTACATTGTGTCGGAAAGTATTGAAGAAATAATTGAAAAGGTGTTAGAATATAAAAGAAAATTATGTATAGATGTAAGTTATATGGAAAAATCATAAAATTTTACTACATTTGGCATTGTTTTTGTATTCTGTAATAAATATTTGATAATTTTTAAGGGGGCAAATATGGAGGGTAATAAAACCTCATTTATTCTTATATGTATAATTGCTGCACTATCATTGGTGATAGTTTTCCTTTCCACATATATATTTGTTAATTCAGGCTTACCTCATAACCTGATTGATAAAGTTACAAATGCAAATAATGGCTCAAATGAAGTAAGTATGAATGGACTTAAAAGACCTTCTCAAGATGAGCTGGGTATTAAGAAACTATTTAATGATAAGGTAATATATAATTTAAAGAGCATAAACGACGGGGACAATTCAGTGATCCAGGTTAGTGTGGCAATTGAGTTCTATAAGAAGGTTAAAGGTATAAAAAATGTAGAAGAAAAATTAAATAGTTATGACAGTGCTATTAAAGAGCTCGTAGGAACCTATTTTCAAAAGATGACCATTAATGAAGTCAAAGATCCCGATACCAAACTGAGAGCCAAGAAAGAGCTTACAAATGAGATAAATAAGCTGTTGAACAGTGATGAAATCTCAGAGTATAGAATAATTTATGATGTTATTTTTGAAGATTGGTTCTACCAATAGGGAGGCAAGCATAGAGTGGAAATTTTATCTCAAAGTGAAATAGATGAATTACTAAAGGCTCTTAACACTGGTGAATTGGATGTTCAGCAAATAAAAGCCTCTACACAGGAGAAGAAGATCAGGACTCATGACTTCAGAAGGCCAAGCAAATTTGCTAAGGAACATCTAAAAACCTTAAATATTATATATGACAATTATGCAAGAAATGTTACTAACTATTTAACAGGTTATTTACGCACTGTTGTACAAATTGATGTTATAAATGTGGAATCAATTGCTTACCTGGATTTTAACAATTCCATATCAAATCCAGTAATAATGGCAATTATTGAGTTTTTGCCCTTGAGTGGTTCTGTTATTCTTGAAATGGAACCTACTGTAGCTTTTGCTCTAATAGAAAGAATATTAGGTGGCAAGGGCATAACTATGAGAAAGAACAGGGATTTCACTGAAATTGAGCTGGCAATTATAGAAAAGGTTATCAGACAATTATTAAATTTAATGCCTGAACCTTGGGAAAATGTTATTCCAATAAATCCCATACTTCAAAGAATAGAAACCAATGCCCAATTTGCTCAAGTTGTGTCTCAACATGAGATGGTGGCTTTAATTACTCTTAAAGCTAAAATTGGTGAAGTCGAAGGTATTATGAATGTATGTATACCTTATCTTGTAGTTGAACCAATAATACCAAAATTAAGCACAAAATTCTGGTTTTCTGTTAAAGAATCAAAAGTTTCTGATCAGGCAAAAACATCATTGGAAAACAGGATCAAAAATACAGAAGTATTGGTCAGAGCGATTCTTGGAAAATCAGAGATCACAATTAGAGATTTCCTTGACTTGCAGAAGGGTGATGTTCTTCCTCTGGACACAAATGTGGATGGGGATTTAGAGATCTTTGTAGACGGGATAACCAAATTTTATGCAAAACCCGGAGTGAGGAAAAACAAAATTGCTTTAAGAATAACTAAAGTTCTAAGAAGAGAGGATGAACTAAATGAGTGATATATTATCCCAGGCTGAAATAGATGCATTGTTGAACAACAGAAATCTTGAACCGGAACATGATAATGTACAAGATGAAGAACTTTCATTAGAAGAAATTGATACACTAGGTGAAATCGGCAATATATGCATGGGTGCGTCTGCAACCACTCTAAGTACATTATTGGGCCAAAAAGTGACAATTACTACACCTAAAGTTTCAGTCACAACCTGGGAAAGATTGGCAAAAGAGTATACACTGCCTTATGTATCAGTAAGAGTTGAGTATATTAAGGGACTAGTAGGAAGTAACCTTTTAATACTCAATAAGCCTGATGTAAGGATTATAACTGATTTAATGATGGGAGGAGCGGGTGTAGATAACAATGAAGAATTAACAGATCTGCATCTTAGCGCTATCAGTGAGGCAATGAACCAGATGATAGGTTCTTCCGCTACCTCAATGTCTTCTATGTTTGGAAAAAGAATTGAAATTTCTCCTCCAAAGGCTTTTATTCTTACATTTTCTACAGACCAGCCTTACGGGGATATTGATTATTCTCAAAAAATAGTTAAAATTGCTTTCAAAATGGTTATAGGAAATCTTCTAAACAGTCAGTTTTTACAGCTGTTACCTATCTCATTTGCTAAAAAATTGGTTGATGGACTTTTAAATAGCGTAAATAGCCAAAATAATGATAAAGCAACAATCGTTGAAACACCTAAACCAGAAAATTTTGAAATCAAAAATAAAAACACTGAACCTGAAAAGACAAGTGCCCAGACAGAAAAACCTCTTAAAGAAAACAGGCAGGTTAATGTTCAGCCGGTACATTTTCAAGAGTTTGCTGAAGAAGAACCGGAGAACGAGAGCAATAACATCAGCCTTATAATGGATGTTCCTCTGGAAGTAACAGTTGAGCTGGGACGGACCCACAAATTAATTAAGGAAGTGTTGGAGTTTAGTCCCGGGTCAATTATTGAATTGGACAAGCTTGCCGGAGAACCTGTAGATATTTTGGTTAACGGTAAAGCAATTGCCCATGGTGAAGTAGTAGTAATTGATGAAAGCTTCGGGGTAAGGATTACTGATATAATCCATCCCTCAAAAAGATTATAAATTTATAGTTATTAATTACAGTAATAATTATTTAGTATTTACAGTATTTAAATTAAAATAAAAATCGCATAGTGAGGTTGATTTACAATGAGTAAGAGAATTTTAGTAGTAGATGATGCAGCTTTTATGAGAATGATGATTAAAGATATATTGACAAAGAACGGTTTTGAAGTAGTAGGTGAAGCAGAAAATGGTGCAAGGGCCGTAGAAAAATATAAGGAACTTTCACCGGATCTTGTTATTATGGATATAACCATGCCTGAAGTGGATGGTATACAGGCAGTTAAGGAAATAAAAAAAGAAAACAAGAACTCCAAAATAATAATGTGCTCTGCAATGGGACAACAAGCCATGGTTATTGAATCAATTCAAGCTGGGGCACAAGATTTTATAGTAAAGCCTTTTCAGCCGGACAGAGTTATTGAAGCTGTAAAAAAAGCTCTTGGATAAGGAGCAGTTAGAATGGATTCAGGTAATATAATATCCTATATTTTTAAAAGCCTTTTGTTTTTACTTGTATTTGGTTCAATATTGTTTTTAGCTTATATAACTACCAGGCTATTGGCAGCAAAGGTCAATAACACCATGAAAGGCAGATATATGAGCATTATTGAAACCATAAGTTTAGGTATTGATAAAAAGCTTTATCTTGTTAAGGTAAGCAATATGTTTATTCTGCTATCTTCAAGCGGTAAGAACCTGGAATTTATTACAGTTGTACCAGTAGAAAACTATGAAGAGAGCACAGAAGATCATTGGAGTTATAATACTGCGAAAACTACCAGTTCTCCTAATATAGTTAATATATCTGCTATTGCTGATATTATAAATAGAAATATTATGCGTAGTAAATCAGATATCAAAAGTAGCATTAACTTCAAATCCAACCTTAACAAGGTTAAAAAATCAATTAGCAGCATTGTTGGAAATAAGGCTAAGAACAACAAAGACATGGAAGATAGTAATGTAGAAGGGAAAACAAATGAAGAAAAAAAGTAAGTTTTTAGCAATATTTTTTTTGATATTGATATTTTTTATGTATACTGCCACAGAAGTGTCAGCTGAACCTGTGCTGCCATTCAGAATTGAGTTTGGTAATGAAACATCCCCGGGTGGCAGTGAGGTTGCAGTAAGTATTCAGATTTTAATTCTTCTGACTATTCTTTCTCTCTTACCGTCAATAGTAATTATGTTGACATCTTTTACAAGGACAATAATTGTATTGTCTTTTTTAAGAAATGCCATCGGTACACAGCAGATGCCTCCTAACCAGGTACTGATTGGTCTGGCATTGTTTATTACCCTCTTTATTATGGCGCCAATTGGACAGGAAATTAATAAAAATGCCTTAGAACCTTTTAATAAAGGAGAAATACAACAGCAGGAGGCTTTAGATGAGGCAACCAGGATAATTAAGAGATTTATGCTAAAACAATTCAAAAATGAAAGTGATCTTGAATTATTTGTTAACCTGGCCGGAATAGAAACACCCATTAGAGATCCCGAATCACTTCCTATGACAGTAGTAATACCCGCCTTTCTAATAAGCGAATTGACAATTGCTTTTAAAATGGGATTTTTGATATATATTCCTTTTCTTATTATAGACATGATTGTATCAAGCACCCTCATGTCTATGGGAATGATGATGCTGCCTCCTGCCATGATATCACTCCCCTTTAAAATACTCCTTTTTATTATGGTAGGTGGATGGAGGCTGATTTCTGAAACAATTATAACCAGTTTTGTCAGGTAGGTGGAAGAATGGATCAGGGAACAGTTATTAACTTGGCTCAAAATGCAATATTAACCATACTAATTGTGTCGGCTCCTATACTGGGATTAAGCTTGATAGTAGGTCTGGCTGTCAGTGTTTTTCAAGCCGCCACCCAGATACATGAACAGACTTTATCATTTGTTCCGAAAATATTGGCTGTTATTTTATCAGTAGCCGTTTTTGGGGCATGGATATTGAAAAAATTAATAGAATATACCCAACATCTCTATGGAAGTATTAATCAATTAATTAAATAATTTTTAAAGGAGTGAGAAAAATATTGGAGGTCCTTCTTGAAGTTGCACTGGAAAACTTCATATTTTTTCTCGTAATACTTGTAAGAATAACGGGATTATTTGTTGCTGCTCCTGTATTTGGAAGAAATAATATTCCAATGAGACTTAAAGTAGGTTTTTCCTTTTTTCTTGCTCTGATATTCACCAATATTGTTGACAGGTCTGAAGTATTCGTAAACAGCAGTGTCTTTGAATTCTTTTTGATTTTAATTAAAGAATTCTTAATTGGAATTATAATTGGGTATGTATCTTTTTTGTTTTTTACTTCAATATATCTAACAGGACAGATAATAGACATGCAGATTGGTTTTTCAATGGCTAATATTTATGATCCTGCCAGCAATATTCAGATCCCTTTAACCGCGAATTTTTATTTTATAATGAGCACTGTGGTTTTTCTTATTATAAGAGGTCATCATTTATTAATTCAGGGAATTTTTGAAAGTTACAAGAGTATCCCTATAGGAAGGGCAATTATAGACAGCAGTCTTACAGAGATATTTGTTGAAATTTTCGGCAGTATCTTTGTAACCGGTTTTAAAATTGCTGCTCCCGTTACAGTATCCATTCTTATTGTTGACTTGTTCTTAGGGATATTATCAAAAACTGTACCCCAACTGAACGTTTTCATAGTGGGTATGCCTTTAAAAATATTCTTAGGACTGGCATTAGTTATGATAACAATACCTGCTTTCATACTGTTGCTGGATGGCTTATTTAATGATATGTGGAGTATAGTTCTTCGTTTTATAAGGGAGATGGGAAATGGATAGCGTGAAAAAAGACTTAATAGTTATGAATCTTCAGCTTTTTGCAGGAGATAAAGATAGTAAAACTGAAAAAGCTACTCCTAAAAAGAGAAAAGATGTAAGGAAAAAAGGTCAGGTTTTTCAAAGCAGGGAGATTGCCGGAGCTATAGTCTTATTAGGTATCTTTGCAGTTTTAAAATTAACAGGGGGATTCATATATGCAAACGTGAGTAATTATCTGGTGAAATTAGTTTCAGTTTATCCAATGCAGAATGATTTGTTTTCCGAAGCCTTCCTCCGTAAGCTCTACCTGGAAACAATAGTTTTTCTTGCGAAAGTATTGCTTCCTATTCTGGGGACTGGGCTTGTGGCAGGACTTGCAATTGGCTACGGACAGGTGGGCTTCCTGTTTTCCTCTGAATCGATGATGTTTAAGTTTAGCAGAATAAACCCAATAAACGGAATTAAAAGAATGCTTTCATCGAGTGGTCTTGTTGAACTGTTAAAGTCCGTTATCAAGATTATAATTATAGGTTATGTATCCTATTCATTTTTGATGTCCGAAGCCAATAACATTCTGAATCTTATGGATAATGACATTAAAGCAATCTCTGCTTATATCATAAATACTTTGATTAATGCCGCCTTCAGAGTATGCATCGTATTATTGGCCTTTGGAATAATTGATTACTTATATCAATGGTGGGAATATGAAAGAAGCATAATGATGTCAAAAGAAGAAATAAAAGAAGAATTTAAGCAGACTGAGGGCAACCCCACAACCAGATCCAGAATCAGGCAGAAGCAAAGGCAGATTTCTTCCAGGAGGATGCTTCATTCAGTTCCCAAGGCTGATGTAGTTGTTGTAAACCCTACTCATATAGCAGTTGCCATAAAATATGACCCAAAGATAGCGGATGCTCCCGTAGTAACTGCAAAAGGCCAGGGCTATTTGGCTTTAAGGATAAAGGAAATTGCCGAGGAAAATGATGTATATATTGTTGAAAATAAGCCTCTTGCAAGAACGCTATATGAAACTGTTGAAATAGATCAGGCCATACCTCCTGAATTGTATCAGGCTGTAGCCGAAATTCTGGCTTTTGTATACAGATTGAAGAATGATAAGATCAAGGGGTGATTATGTTAATAAATGAGGTTTAAAGATTCATCTGTTCCAATTATTTTTATAGCAATTATTTTAACTTTTATAATACCTGTACCGGAATTATTGCTGGATATACTTCTGGCTATTAATGTAATAGTAACGGCTATTATCCTCATAAATACATTTTTTATGAAGGAATCCCTGGAGTTTTCCATATTTCCTTCTTTATTGGTCATCATAACTTTATACAGGCTTTCCTTAAATATTGCATCAACCAAACTGATATTAGGCAAAGGATCAGCCGGAAGAGTAATAGAAAGTTTCGGAAGATTTGTAGGTGGAGGAGATTTAGTTGTAGGATTTATAATATTCTTTATGGTCATGATTGTTAACTTTCTTGTCATAACAAAAGGATCAGAGAGAGTTGCTGAAGTTGCGGCAAGATTCACTCTGGACGCAATGCCTGGCAAGCAGATGGCAATAGATGCGGACCTTAATGCAGGGTTAATAAATGAAACAATTGCTAAGGAAAGACGTAAAAAAATTCAGCAGGAAGCTGATTTTTACGGAGCCATGGATGGAGCTACAAAATTTGTAAAAAACGATGCCATAGCAGGAATTATAACCACCTTTCTGAATATTATAGGAGGATTAATTGTTGGTATAGTCATGAGGCATGAAGACTTAAATTATGCCTTGGAAACATATACCATACTTACTATTGGTGACGGACTGGTGAGCCAGATTCCTGCTCTTATGCTTTCTACCGCAACAAGTTTTATTGTAACAAGGGCAGCATCGGAAACCAACATAAGCCAGGACTTTTTGAGCCAATTATTTACTAATTCAAAAGTACTTATTATAACATCAATATTATGTTTTTCACTTGCCTTTATACTATCTCCGGTTCCTTTTATACTGCTGGGTGGAATATTGCTGTATTTAGGCTGGCTTCTGAAACAAAAGGAAAAAGTAAGCCTTTAAGAAGCTGATACACAAGTTGAAGAAAAAGAAATAGAAGAAATAAGAAAACCAGAAAATGTAGTATCTCTACTCAAAGTAGATCCAATTGAGCTGGAATTCGGTTACGCTATAATCCCATTGGCTGATGTGAATCAGGGTGGAGACTTGCTGGACAGGGTTGTTATGATAAGAAGGCAACTGGCTCTTGAGTTGGGAATGATTGTACCTATAATAAGACTTAGAGATAATATTCAATTAAGCCCAAATGAATATGTTATTAAAATAAAAGGTGTTGAAGTGGCAAGAGGTGAATTATTGATAGACCATTATCTTGCAATGAATGCAGGAGTGGAAGATGAAGCCCTGGATGGTATAAAAACTTTTGAGCCTGCATTTGGCCTTCCTGCTTTATGGATCAGCGAAGCCAACAGAGATAAAGCAGAAGTTTTGGGTTACACGGTAGTGGATCCTCCATCGGTAATTGCTACGCACCTTACAGAAATTATTAAGAGATATTCCCATAAACTTCTCGGAAGACAAGAGGTGCAGACTCTCATCGATAACGTAAAACAGGATTATCCTGCTGTGGTGGAGGAATTAATTCCAAAACTCATGTCTGTTGGAGAAGTGCAAAAGGTGCTTGCAAACCTTCTCAAAGAAGGAGTATCCATAAGAGATATGGTTACTATACTGGAAGCATTGGCTGACTATGCCGGAATTACCCGTGATACAGACATACTTACAGAATATGTAAGGCAAGAATTAGGTACATCAATCTCCAATAAATACTTGAATGATGGGAAATACATAGTTATTACTCTTGATCCTAACCTTGAACAATTGATTATGGAATCGGTAAAGAAAACAGAAACAGGCTCATACCTGACTCTTCAGCCGGGTGAAATAAATAAGATTATAGATAGTCTTACAAAACAAGTACAAAAATTGGCTGAAAAAGGCCTACAGCCTGTTGTTCTCTCATCTCCGGTGGTAAGGTTGTACTTTAAGCGTCTTACTGAACAAGTTTTGCCGGGGCTTGTGGTTTTATCCTATGAGGAGATTAATCCCGGAACTGAAGTACAATCTCTTGGTATGGTTAGTATATAAGAATAATCAGTTAACTTGAATTATTCTTAGTAATATACTTAGAAGTATACAAATAAAAAAACATTTACATAAAAAATGGTTGTTGGTTTGGAGGTAGCCATGATAATAAAGAGGTATATAGGCAACAACACCCAGGAAGCGATTATGAAGATGAAAGCAGACTTAGGTGCTGATTCGCTAATCTTAAATACAAAGAAAGTTCGGAAGAAGGGTTTCTTAAATTACTTCAAAAAACCTATGGTTGAAGTATTGGCTGCGGTTGACGATAATAATATTAAAACTTCACAAAACAATAAAGAGGATGTTAAGGATTCAACATCTGAACGTACTGATATTGTTGAATTAAATAAAAAAGTAAGAAGCATGGAGGCTTTACTCAATAAAATCGGGGAGAAGCTGGAATTATCTGGTGCTTTTTTATCTAACAACGTGAAAAGTGAGGATGAAACAAGTATTTCCTCCAAAACCCTTAAAACTTTTTATAACAATCTCATAAATAATGAAGTTAGCGAAGAATATGCATGTAAAATTATTGAAGATACTCGCAATTTAATTAAAGAAAATGCCAGTATAAATGAAATAGTTTCAGCAATGAAAAGCGTGATTTCAAGTATTTTGGGCAAACCTTCATTAATTAATTACGAATCAGGCGGAAAACCAAGAGTAGTAATTTTTGTAGGACCTACTGGTGTTGGGAAAACTACGACGTTGGCAAAAATAGCTGCCAATCTTATGCTAATTGAAGGAAAAAAAGTCGGTTTAATTACAGCTGATACTTACAGGATAGCTGCTGTTGAACAATTAAGGACATATGCGCAAATTTTAAGTCTCCCTGTTTCAGTTATTTATTCCTGTGATGAGATAGCAGAAGCAATTAAAAATTACGGAGATAAAGATATAGTTCTTGTTGATACAGCAGGAAGAGGGCATAGAAATAAAACACAAATGGAAGAACTGAAACAGCTTTTAGAAATATCACAACCGGATGAAGTATATCTTGTTCTGGGCATGAACACGAGTATGCGCACCTGTAAGGAAATAATTAAAAACTATGACTTTTTAAAAGATTACAAGTTAATTTTCACAAAAGCTGATGAAACTTCAGCATACGGTATTATTTTAAATACAAGGATAGCAACCGGAAAAAGCCTTTCTTATATATCAAATGGCCAGAATGTACCAGATGATATTGAGGTGGCCGATATTGAAATGATAATAAAAAATCTTATAGGGAGTATTAGCTAGACAATGGATCAGGCTGAAAGATTAAGACAAATAATAAACAATATTAAAATTAAACAAGGCATAGTTTCAAAGGAAAATCCTAATTACCTGAAGAAGTCTGCCACAAAGATTATTACAATTACCAGTGGAAAGGGTGGTGTCGGAAAGACCAACATTACAGTAAATCTTGCAATAGCACTTGGAGAACTGGGTAAAAAGGTTATTATACTTGATGCAGATTTAGGATTGTCTAATATTGAGGTATTACTTGGTATAGCCCCGCAATATACTCTGGGAGATATAATATACAATAATAAAAGTATCTTCGATGTAATAACCACCGGACCTAATAATATAAGATTTATTTCTGGAGGATCCGGGGCAGATGTA
Organism: Clostridiaceae bacterium; assembly: GCA_012840395.1. Taxonomy (NCBI): domain Bacteria; kingdom Bacillati; phylum Bacillota; class Clostridia; order Eubacteriales; family Clostridiaceae; species Clostridiaceae bacterium. The sequence goes on from DULL01000017.1 coordinate 74,404, forward strand.
CTTGTAAAACTCAACAAAGAAGTTCTGGACAGATTTATTTTAAATATTGGAATGCTTGATAAAATAGCAGACATTATTCTTATTGATACCGGGGCTGGGTTGTCAGATAGTGTAACAAGTTTTATAATGGCAGCAGACGAAGTAATCCTTGTTACAACCCCTGAACCAACATCATTAACAGATGCCTATGCTTTAATAAAAACTGTCATTACCAAAGACAGAAACAAGAAAATAAATTTAATTGTAAACAAGGCTGAAGATGAAAGAGAAGCAAAGGATATAATTAATAAGATTTCGCTTGTTGTTAATAGGTTCCTGGGAGTAAAATTAAATCCGCTGGGGTTTATTTTGCAAGACCAGGCTGTTGTAAAATCGGTCAAGCAGCAAAATCCTTTTTACATGAAATATCCAAATAGCGATGCAACAAAAAGCATTAAAGATATTTCAAAAAAGATCGTTGAAAACGATGAACAAGGATTTTCTGAAGGTGGTTTTGGAATAAAAGTATTTTTTAATAAGCTTATAGGATTTATGAGGGGTTAGATACATGAAAATAAAAGATATCAAAACCGGAACAAAATTAAGCTTAGAAGTATTTAATCAATTAGATGAAAAAATCCAGGATAATCTTATCAGTCAATTTGAATCCCTTGTAGGCAATGACAGAATAATTATTTATGCCCCTATTACAAAAGGCAAATTATTTCCTATACATATTGGCTGGACCATTAATGTTATGTTTTTTAATGATGAAAATTTATATAGGTTTCAGGCAAAAGTTATAAATAGATTCACTGTAAATAATATTCCTTTTTTAGAGGCGGTCGTCACCAGTAGCATAGAAAGGATCCAGAGAAGAGCATATTTTAGGCTACAATGCTTTATACCAGTTGAATACAGAGTTTTTTCCAAGGACAATAATGATGAAGAAACACCATTTAAAAAATGCGTGGCAATAAATATAAGCGGAAGTGGCTTATGCCTCAAGATGAAAGAAGAGTTAAATATTGACGATATTATTGAATGCAAGTTTGTTATTAATAAAAGAGAATTAAAACCAATCTGTCAGGTAGTAAGGGTAGAGTCAGAGATTGCTGATTTTCACTTTGGTTATATGATTGGAACAAAGTTTATTAAATTATCCAAGCAGGATGTGGATAGAATTGTTTCATTTATTTTTAAAGAACAAATAAAATTAAGAAGAAAAGGGTTGATATAAATAGAAAAAGAAGCTTTAAACAATATCAGATACTTTTTAGCCATAGGTGTATCTACCGGAGGACCTGGTGCTCTTCAAAAAGTAATACCGGCCATACCGGAAGATATACCAGCAGCAATTCTTATTTCGCAGCACATGCCAAAGGGGTTTACAAAAACACTTGCAGATAGATTAGATAAAATCAGCAAATTATCGGTAAAGGAAGGTGAAGATAATGAAATTATCAAAGAAGGTACAGTATATATTTCACCTGGAGATAAAAATATGGCTGTTGAGAAATCACCTGGGGGAGTCTACAGGATAAAACTGAATTCGGAAACAGGAAAATACAGATATAGACCTTCCGTGGACTATATGCTTGAATCTTTGTCCAATACAGGACACAAAGGAATAATAGCTGTTATAATGACAGGCATGGGTAAAGACGGATCAGAAGGAATTGTAAAAATAAAAGAAAAAAATGGAGGGTACATTATAGCACAAGATGAAAAATCCTGTGTTGTATTTGGTATGCCAAAAGCAGCAATTGAAACAGGAGTAGTTGATTCTGTGGCCCCACTTGCCGATATATCTAGTGAGATATTAAAATTTATATATAAATGGTGATAAACATGATTGATATGACAAAGTACCTTGATGTTTTTATTGAAGAATCCAAAGAACTTTTTAATAATCTAAACCAGGCACTTTTAGAGCTGGAATCCAATCCTGATGATATATCAGTAATAAACGAAGTTTTCAGGCTGATTCATACGTTAAAAGGCATGGCCGGTACATTAGGCTTTGAAAAGACTGCCCAGCTGACACATAGATTGGAAGATGAACTGCAGGAAGTAAGAAGCAATAAGAAAAAAGTGAATAAGAAGTTATTGGATATACTTTTTAAAGCCCTGGATTATCTGGATGAATCTATTGAAGCCATTTCACAAACCGGCAAAGAAAGCGATAAAACATTCGACTTCTTTGAGGATACGGAACGTCAGGAAATCCAATTTAACAGTTATGAAGAAAGAATCATATTAACTGCTAAAGAAATGAGCATGAAAGCTTTCATGATCAGAATTGAGCTAAGTAAAGATTGTATTATGAAATCGGTGAGAGCTTTTATGGTGTTCAGAGCTTTAGAAAATTTGGGGGAAATAATAAAATCTGTACCAATTGTACAAGACATCGAAGATGAAAAATTTGAAAACGATTTTACAGTGGTATTATTATCTAAAGCTGGGGAAGAAAAAATTTATAAAGATTTGAGCAATATATCTGAAATTGAAAGAATCATCATCAAGGAAGTAGTACTAAATAAAAATTCTTTAGCTGAAGATGAAAAAAATATTATTGAACAAAAAGCAGACAAACAGAAAAATAATATAACTATCGACAAGCCTGAACAGGAGTATTTAATAAACAATCATTCTTCAGAGAAAGCAAAGAAAGCTGGAAAAACTGTCAGAGTAGATATAGAAAGACTGGATGTGCTTTTAAATCTTGTAAGCGAATTAATAATACAAAAAACAAGACTGGCAGGATTAGAAATAAATGATGAATCCTCTGTATTTAATGAAACCTTGGAGCAACTGGAACGTATTACAGTGGATCTTCATGATGCTGTAATGAAAGTAAGGATGGTTCCTTTAGAGACAGTATTTAGCAGGTTCCCCAGGATGATCAGAAACCTGTCCAATGAACTTAATAAAGATATGGAACTAATTATCACAGGTGCTAACACTGAGCTTGACAGAACAGTAGTAGATGAAATTGGCGAACCACTTATACATTTATTGAGAAATTCAGCTGATCATGGACTGGAGTCTAATGAAGAAAGAAAAAAACTTGGAAAACCAGAAAAGGGCAAAATATACCTCAGAGCCTTCCAGGAAGGAAATCACGTAATAATTGAAGTTGAAGATGACGGAAAGGGATTAGACTTTAATAAAATCAAAGAAAAAGCACTGGAAAAAAACTTGATTAACAGAGAAAAACTTAACTCCATGTCTGAGCAGGGAATTATTGAACTGTTATTCATGCCTGGTTTCAGTACTGCCAATGAAATAACTGACATATCAGGCAGAGGTGTAGGTTTGGATGTAGTCAAAACAAAAATACAAAGTCTGGGTGGCACTATAGATATTGCAACCAAACCCGGAGAAGGTACTAAATTCTCTATTCACCTGCCATTAACACTGGCGATTATGAAGGCGTTGATGATAACTTGCGGAAATGAAAAGTATGCCTTAAAGATGGATTCAATCCAGCAAATCATTGAAATTAACTCCGCAGATATAAGAATGGTTCAAAAGAAAGAAGCAATAATGGTAAGAAACAACCTGATACCGATTTTACGATTGGACAAGGTACTGGGAGTTCCTGAAAAAAGTGAGAATGAAGATGTTTATACCGTAGTACTTGCCAAAAGCGGAGAACAGTTTATCGGACTTGTTGTTGACAGTATATTAGGACAGCAGGAAATAGTGCAGAAGCCCTTAGGTAAATACTTATCCGCCATTAATATTTCAAATAGTGCGACAATCCTAGGAGATGGTTCGGTTGCTTTAATACTTAATGTAAATTATCTTATACAATTGATAAATAATTTATGATTTAGGGGGCGTAAATATAATGTTTCAAACAACATCTTTAAATAATTATAGCCAGTATCTTGCTTTTAGATTGGGTATTGAGGAATACGGATTGCCTATAGCGAATATTAATTCCATCGTTGATAATGATTCTCCGATAACAAGAGTACCTACAGCACCTGAACATGTATTAGGAATAATTAATCTTAGAGGAGACATTGTCCCAATCATTGATCTTGCTAAAAAACTGGGTTTTGCTTCTGTAGATAATAATAACAAGAAAAAAGTAATAATTGCAAATTCAGCGGATTTATTTGTTGGGTTTTTGGTTGATACAGTTCTGGATGTTATAAATATCTCAGGTGACTCTATGGAGGATTCGGCTCCATATACAGACAGTGTTACCAGAGATTACTTCGCTTCAGTAGCAAAATATGATAACCGGCTGATAATCATACTTGATATTGAAAAATTGCTTAAGGAATAAATATTTATTTTCCAGGAGTGCTTATTAATGGTATTTAAAGCAAATGGTTTATCGGATAAGTATATAGATGTTCTGCGGGAGATAGGCAATATTGGATCTGGACATGCTGTTACTGCACTTTCGGAAATGCTTAATAAAAAGGTTAACATGAATGTCCCTAAAATCATCATTCTTCAGTTTAAAGAATTAAGCGAAATAATGAATGGAGCTGAAAGCCTGGTAGTAGGAATACTGTTAAAAATATCAGGTGATATCAAAGGGGATATAATGTTTATTTTAGATGCTGTGGCAGCTAAATTGCTTATAAATATGCTTATGGGTAATAACCCAACAGAAAAAGAAGAGAATGAAAACTTTAGTGAAATTGAAATATCAGCTTTAAAAGAAATTGGAAACATAATGACAGGCTCCTATATAACTGCACTGTCTATGTTGACTGGATTAAAAATAATACCCTCGGTACCCTATATAGCTATAGATATGGCCGGAGCTATAATAAGTGTGCCTGCCATTGAATTCGGAAAAATAGGCGATTCGGTTCTTTACATTGAAACCGAATTTTTTGAAGGAACAAACAAAGTAACCGGTGAATTTTTCCTTATATTGGAAACCGAATCTTTCGATAAATTAATGAGTACACTGGGAGTTAATACATATTGATGAATAGAATCATTAAAGTTGGAATGGCTGACTTAAATGCAATTAAACATCCTGGAATATTGACAACTTTAGGATTGGGCTCATGTGTAGGAATTGCACTATACGACAGGGATAATAAGGTTATTGGACTGGCTCATGTGATGCTGCCCTCAAGTCAGCAGGTAAAAAACAACTCAAATATTGCAAAATTTGCTGATACTGCAATTGAGAAACTTATAAAGGACATGGAACTGCTGGGAGCAAGTATAGAGAATATAGTTGCAAAACTTGCTGGGGGAGCACAAATGTTCGCTTTTAATGATTTTTCTGATACAATGAGAATAGGTATGAGGAATATCGCCGCGGCAAGAGAAAAACTTAGTGAACTTGGTATACCAGTAGTTGCAGAAGATACAGGAGGAAACTATGGTAGAACCATAGAATTATACTCAGAAGACGGGAGACTTCTTGTCAAATCAATAGGACATGGTATAAAATACATTTGACAAAATATTTTTTGTGAGGGATACAATGTCTGATAATGGTGCGCTTAACGAATTATGGAAGCAGTATAGCCGCACAGGAGATGCTTCCATAAGAGAAAAGCTGATAATCGAGTATTCATATTTAGTAAAATATATTGCAGGAAGATTAAGTATATATTTTGGTTCTAATGTTGAATATGAGGATTTAATTAGTTATGGTATATTTGGCCTTATTGATGCTATAGATAAATATGATATTAACAAAGGGGTTAAATTTGAAACCTATGCATCTCTGCGGATAAGAGGTGCTATAATTGACAGTATAAGGGAACTGGACTGGGTACCAAGGTCTTTGAGACAAAAAAGCAAGGAACTTGAAAAAACATATCAGGAATTGGAGAACGAATTAGGACGGGCAGCCACAGATAGCGATGTGGCCAACAAACTGGGGATATCACTCAATGAATTTTATAAACTTTTGAACAGCGCCAGTATTACAACCATTATGTCTCTCGAAGAATATATTGAACAAAATTATGAATTAGGAGTGAAAGATACAGATACCAAATCAGATGATGTACCTGAGAAATACGCAATACTGAATGAATTGAAGGAAGTTTTAGGGCAAACAATTAATAATCTTCCTGAAAAAGAAAGGACTGTTATAACATTATACTATTTTGAAGAATTGACCCTAAAAGAAATAAGTAAGATTATGAATGTATCAGAATCAAGAATTTCGCAATTACATACTAAAGCTATTTTAAGAATGAAAGGAAAATTAGAAAAATATAGAGCACACCTTAGCTGAATTATGTGAGGTAGATATGCTGGGTCAGAATAATAATAATGATAGTGATAACAGAACAAATGCTAAATCAAGCAGAAATTTTTCTATAACTTTATCAAATAATAAGTTATATGCTTATATAACTCTGCCTAAAAATGAAGATGCAGCACTACCGACATACGAAGATATAAATAGTGCTCTAAAAAAATCTGGAATTATATATGGTATTGATCATGACAGAATCAGGCAGCTTATTGCTGACCCTGTCTTCGGCCAGCCAATATGCATAGCTTCCGGCACCCCTCCTGTTAACGGTGATGACGGGAAAATAAAGCTGTTATTTGATACTTCTAATCAATATAAGCCAACAATTACTGAAGACGGAAAAGTGGATTTCCATGAATTAAATATAATTGAAAGTGTAAGAAAAGGCCAGCAGCTTTGCGTTGTGATTCCTCCGACCAAAGGTGTTATGGGAAAAAGTGTAACAGGTGAGGAAATACCCGCCCGTGAAGGAAAGTTCCCAAGATTACCCAAAGGTAAAAATGTTGAGGCATCTGAAGATAATTTATCCTTAGTAGCAAGTATTGATGGGCATGTAAGATATGTAGATAATAAAATTAGTGTTTTCCCTTATTATGAAGTGTCAGGTGATATTGATAATTCTACCGGTAATATCTCCTTTATCGGAGATGTTGTTGTTAAAGGCAACGTTCTATCGGGGTTTACTATAGAGGCAGGAGGAACTGTTGAGGTTTGGGGTGTTGTTGAAGGAGCATATATAAAAGCCGGAGAAGATATTATTCTAAGACATGGTATGCGAGGAATGGGCAAAGGAGTACTGCGGAGTGGCAGGGACATAGTTGCAAAGTATATTGAAAATAGCACCATTGAGGCAAAAAATGATATAAAGTCGGACTTTATTATGCATAGCAATGTAAAATGTGGAAATAAGCTTATTCTGACCGGAAGAAAAGGACTTCTTGTAGGCGGAGTATGCTGTGTAGCCAAAGAAGTGTATGCTAAGACTATAGGGTCACAAATGGCTGCATTAACAGAAATTGAAGTGGGAATTAATCCTGAAGTCAGGAAGAGAATAAGGGAGATAAAAGAGAAAATTCCTGTATATGAAGAAAATATGATGAAATCAGAGCAAGTAATTAATATCTTATCCAGGTTTGAAGCATTAGGCACCCTTCCTGATGAAAAAAAAGAAATGTTATCAAAATGCAGGTATACAAAATCTTACTTTTCAAACTTACTACAAGAATTAAAACAGGAACTGCAATGCCTAGAAGCTCAAATACAGGGGAAAAATATGGGAAAGGTACACTGCAGCAGCCGGGTATATTATGGAGTTAAAATAATTATAGGTTCAAGCAGTATGACTATAAAGGAAAATATTGACCATTGCACAATATACCTTGATGGGGCTGATATAAAGATAGGCCCCTATCTTGGGTAATATAGCCTGGTATTATTTCCAAATAGTGCAAAAAAATACTTGAAAATTCAATATGAATATGGAGAGTTATATGGAACAGTTTTTAATTAGTTTTATTTATACTGCAGTTTCATTGGCAATTATAATGCCTGTGTTTTTACTTGCTGAAAGAAGGATATTAAAGAAATTATTGCGGGTTCTGGAGGAGAAAAATGCACAACTTTTAGAAACCATTAAAGATGCTGATGAAATGCTGGATGAATTAAACAGGCTATCTGATTATATAGCAGAGCTCCTTGATGGTAAAAAGAATGAATTAATTAAACAAAAAGACGAATATGTGCTTCCCATTGAAACTGAAGTTGAAAATGAAATTGAAAATGAAGTTGAAACTGGAATAGATATTGAAGCTGATGAAGGATTAAGCTTTAACCAGGAAAAACAGCTTCACAAGGAAGTATATGAGTTATTGGAAAAGGGGATGAGTTGTGAAGAGATAGCCAGAAAATTAAATCGTGGTAAAGGTGAGGTTCAACTTATCATTGATATGAAAAAATACTATTGATTTATTAAGAATCATATGCTAAGATAATAAAGCAGCAAGCCGAAGTGGTGAAATTGGCAGACGCACTGGACTCAAAATCTACTTCGTGCTTTCACCCGTCGGTGTGTGCAAACCCTGATAATACGGGGTTCTTGAAAACAAAATAATTGTTTTGGTTTTAATATCCCTCCTAAATGTCCCTCCTAATTCTAAAGGTGGGTCAGGGAGAGGAAAATTAAAATAAACTTGCCGAAGTGGCGGAATTGGCAGACGCGGCGGTCTCAAAAACCGTTGGGTACTCCCCATGCCGGTTCGAGTCCGGCCTTCGGCACCATAGAAACTTGTAGCTCTTA